>NZ_JBEOVG010000011.1:0-169742 GCF_040295345.1 Actinosynnema sp. NPDC002837 | reverse complement strand
CTTCGGGGCGCTCCCCCCCCCCCCCCCGCCCGGGCCCCCCCGGAGGGGTCGGCCGACCCCTCCACGGCGTCCGGCGGGCGGCACGAGCGCTGCGGGTGACGGCCGGTCGTCCGCCCCTGACGGCAGCCACCGGCCGATGTCAGGGGCGGCCAGTGGTCGCCACGTGGTGGTCAGCGGAGGTCAGGTGGTGGTCACTGGTTGTCGCGGAGCATCTGGTTGTCCCGCAGTGTCTGGGTGTCGCGTCGCACCTCCTCCGCCTGGTCGCCGACGGCCTGGATCTCCTGGGCCAGCTCCGGGTGACTGGTCCGCATCCTGCTCAGCGCCGCCATCAACGGCTCCAGCAGCGCCACGGCGTCGTCGGCCGCCAGCGCCTCGCGCACCACGACGTCCATCCGGCCGACCTGACCGGCCAGGCTGCGCAACGACGCCGCGTTGTCCCGGGCCCACTGCGACACCGCGCGGTCGGCCGCCCGCCGGTCCCGCTCGGCACGCACCCGGCCCTCGGCCGTCGCGCCCAGGTCGGACGGGCGCAGCCGCAGGTACCGGCGCTCCGCCGCCTGTCTGCTGGCCACCCCGAGCGCGGGCGCCAGCTCGGCCCAGCTGGTGCCCAACTCGCGTGCTGCGGCGATCAGCTGCGGTTCCCATCCGGCCAGCTCGTCGCGCAAGCGCCGCAGGAGGACCAGTGCGGACAGCACCTGCCCCGCACTGAGGTCTTCCCCGGTCGCCGCCGCTCGGACGGTCTCGTAATCCCCGATCGCCATGACGTCAACTTACCGACGACATCTGGTCTTGTCAACCGGATGACGACGTGGTACAACTGAATCGCAGCGCAATCACCAGCGCATTGACCACGTAGACCAGGAGGTGTTCCCGATGTTGATGCGCACGGACCCGTTCCGGGAGCTGGACCGGCTGGCGCAGCAGTTCTTCAGCGGGCCGGGCACCTGGTCGCGGCCGACGCCCATGCCGATGGACGCCTACCGCGCCGGGGACCAGTTCGTGGTGGAGTTCGACCTGCCCGGTGTCACGCCGGACGCCATCGACCTCGATGTCGAGCGCAACGTGCTCACCGTCAAGGCCGAGCGTCGCCCCAACCGCACCGACGACGTCGAGATGCAGCTGTCGGAACGACCGCTGGGCGTGTTCTCGCGCCAACTGTTCCTCGGTGACTCGCTCGACGTCGACCGGATCAAGGCGGACTACGACTCCGGCGTGCTGACGCTGCGCATCCCGATCGCGGAGAAGGCGAAGCCGCGCAAGATCGCCATCGGCCAGACCGACGACGCCCCGAAGGAGATCAACGCCTGACACGTCGACGCCGTCGGATACCGGATGTGCGCCGGGTCTACGGCAGGTAGGCCCGGCGCACGTCGTCCACCGACCACGACTTCACCCACACCACCGCACTGAGCCGACGGATCCACCGACGCGGTGCCGCCGCAACGCGGTCGACCGCCCGGTCAATCGCCGGCCCGGTAATCGGCGTGGCATCGGCGGAAATCGGTGGATCGTGCCGACCGGCATCCGACAGGATCGCCGACCATGCGACCGGCACAGGGGGAAGTGCTGCACTTCTCCGAAGACCCCGCGATCACCCGGTTCGAGCCGCACGTCGCCGCCACCGCCCGGCAACCCGAGGCGTACGTGTGGGCCGTGGACCAGGCACGGTCGCCCGACTACTGGTTCCCGCGCCAGTGCCCGCGCGCACTGACGTGGGTCGAACCCACCACCAGCGCCGAGGACCGGGCGTGGCTGGGCGCCGAGCGGGTCCACGCGATCGAGTACGGCTGGCTGCGCCGGATGCAGACCACCCGCCTCTACGCCTACCGGTTCGACGCCGGGGCATTCCGGCCGTTCGGTGAACCGACCAACGCCCACGTGGCCACCGAACCGGTCGAACCGCTCGGCGCGCCCGAAGCGGTCGGAGACCTGCTCGCGTTGCACGAGGACGCGGGCATCGAGCTGCGGCTGATGGCCAACCTGTGGCCGTTCTGGCGGCGGGTGGTCGCGAGCACGCTCGGGTTCAGCGGGATCCGGCTGCGCAACGCCCTGCCCGAACCGGACTGACGAACGCGCGGCCACCACCACCGGACCGGCGCGAACTGGACTGCCATCAGCACGACTGCCGCAGCTCAGCGGAAGTCGGCGGCGTGGTCGCGTGCCCACCGGTCGAACGTCAGGCCGGGCCGACCCAGCACCTGCTCGACGTCCGGCGACACCCAGCTGTTGCCCTCGGGATGACGGCCCATCTCCAGGAACCACTCGGCCACCACGGCCGGGTAGACGTCACGCCACAGCTCACGGGCCTGGGCCGGGGTCAGCTCCACGAACCGCACGTCACGGCCGATCGCCTCACCGATCATCCGCACCGCGTCCCGCCGACGCACGGGGGCCGGCCCGGTCGGCTGGTAGGTCCGGCCCCCGTGCCCGTCCTCCACCAGCGCCGTCACCGCGATCGCCGCGATGTCGTCCTCGTGCACCATCGCGCTGTGCCAATCACCGAACGGCGCTCGCACGACACCCTCGTCGCGGATCGACGGCGCCCACTCCCTCGTGTTCGCCATCAACTCGCCCGGGAACAGGTGCGTCCACTCCATCCCGGAGGCCTCGATCGCCCGGTGGAACACCCGGTGCCACGACTCCAGCGGATCGTCGTCGGACCGGCTCGGGTCGTTGTGCCCGAGATGCGTCACCCGCCGCACCCCGGCGCCCACCAGCGCGTCCACGATGGCCGGGCCGTCGCCTTCCATCGACACCAGGTGCACCCGTTCCACCCCGCGCAACGCCGCCGACAGCGACGCCGGGTCGGTGAAGTCGCCGGCCACCACCTCGACGGCCGCGGGCAGCCGAGCAGCCGCCGGATCACGGGTCAACGCCCGGACCGACCGCCCCGCGTCGAGCAGTCGACGCACCACGCATCGTCCGACGGTGCCGGTCGCACCGGTGACCAGAATCGGCATTGCTTCCTCCGGACAAGACAAGAAGGCACGACTCATAAGCCCTGGTGAGGACCATGGGGAGCACGGTTCGATCGCCGAGTCGGACGATGCCGAAACAAATGCCGAATTGTCAAACACGAACACGCTGTTCACGTTTTCCGGAAATGGGGGACAACGACGCGGGGTTGCCCACATACCGACCGGTCGGTACCCTCGCGACGTGGACGAACGGCGCATCGACGCGGTGGTGTTGGACTGGGGTGGCGTGCTCACGGTCTCCGTGCCCGCCTTCATCGAGGACTGGCTGACTTCGGAGAACATCGACCGGGACCACTACCGCCGGACCATGCGGGACTGGATGGGCCGCGACGCGCTGCCCGACAGCCCGGTGGCCCGACTGGAGACCGGCGAACTCGGGACCGGCGAGTTCGAAGCGCTTCTGGCCGCCGAACTCACCACCCTCGACGGACGCGAGGTGGCGTCGAAGGGCCTGCTGCGCCGCATGTTCGGCAGCGCCCACCCCGACCCGAAGATGGTCGACCTGGTCCGCGAACTGCGCGCCGACGGTCTGCGGACCGTGCTGCTGTCCAACAGCTGGGGCGAGGGCTACCCCGAAGAGCTGCTGCTCGAGCTGTTCGACACGATCGTGATCAGCGGGCGGATCGGGCTGCGCAAGCCCGACCCGCGCATCTTCCAGCACACGCTGGACCAGATCGGCCTGCCCGCCGAACGGTGCGTGTTCTTCGACGACGCGCCGGTCAACGTCGACGCGGCGCAGGCGGTCGGCCTGCACGCCCACCGGCACACCGACGCCGACACGACCCGTGCGGTGATCGCCCAGCTCAGGGGAGTCGCCGCATGACCGAACTACCGGGCCTGGACCTCGACCGGCTCGCCGCGCACCTGGGCACCGGCCCGTTGACCGGCGACCTGATCCCCGGCGGACGGTCCAACCTGACCTACCGCGTCACCGATGGCCACGAGCGCTGGGTGCTGCGCCGCCCGCCGCTGGGCCACGTGCTGGCCACCGCGCACGACATGTCCCGCGAACACCGGGTGATCAAGGCCCTGGCCGACACCGCCGTGCCCGTGCCGCGCGTCGAGCTGCTGTGCGAGGACACCGACGTCATCGGCGCGCCGTTCTACCTGATGGAAGAGGTGCCCGGGGTGGCGCTGCGGCACCGCGACCAGTGCCCCTGGCTCACCCCGGACAAGGCGCGCACCCTGTCCGAACGGCTGGTCGACGTGCTCGCCGACCTGCACGCCGTCGACCCGAAGGAGGTCGGCCTGGGCGACTTCGGCCGACCGGACGGCTTCCTCAAGCGCCAGGTCGCCCGCTGGGGCAAGCAGCTCGACGCCTCCCGCAGCCGTGAGCTGCCCGGCATCGACGAGCTGCGCGACCGGCTCGCCGACAGCGTCCCCGACTCCGCCCGCGCCACGATCGTGCACGGCGACTACCGGCTGGACAACGTCCTGGTCACCGAGGACCCGCTGGACATCAGCGCGGTGCTGGACTGGGAGATGGCCACGCTGGGAGACCCGCTCGCCGACGTCGGCCTGCTGTGCGTGTACTGGAACGGCATCGGCGCGCGCGAGGACGACCCGATCACCGGCACCGTGCCGACGCTGCCCGGGTTCGCCGGCACCGACGAGCTGGTGCGCCGCTACGCCGAGCGCAGCGGCGCCGACACCGGCGGACTGGCCTGGTACACGGCGTTCGCCTACTTCAAGCTCGCCGTGATCCTCGAAGGCATCCACTTCCGCTTCACCCACGGCCAGACCGTGGGAGCGGGGTTCGACCAGATCGGCCAACTCACCCTGCCGCTGGTGCGCCAGGGACTCGCCGCGAGCTCAGGGGAGCACTGATGGACTTCGCCTACGACGCCAAGACCGAGGAACTGCGCGAGAAGCTGCTGCGGTTCATGGACGAGTTCGTCTACCCCGCCGAGCCGGTCGCCGAACGGCAGCTGGCCGACGCCGCGGACCCGTGGGCGCGCCCGCCGGTGTTGGAGGAGCTGAAGGCGGAGGCGCGCAGGCAGGGCCTGTGGAACCTGTTCCTGCCCGACCCCGAGCACGGCGGCGGCCTGACCAACCTGCAGTACGCGCCGCTGGCCGAGATCACCGGCCGCAGCCCGCACCTGGCGCCCGAGGCGCTCAACTGCGCCGCGCCGGACACCGGGAACATGGAGGTGCTGGCGATGTTCGGCACCGAGCAGCAGAAGAAGCAGTGGCTGCGGCCCCTGCTGGACGGCGAGATCCGGTCGGCGTTCTGCATGACCGAGCCGGACGTCGCGTCCTCCGACGCCACCAACATCGCCACCAGCATCACCCGCGACGGCGACGAGTACGTCGTCAACGGCACCAAGTGGTGGTCGTCGGGCGCGATGAACCCCAACTGCGCGATCTTCATCGTGATGGGCAAGACCGACCCGGACGCCGAACGGCACCGCCAGCAGGCCATGATCCTGGTGCCGCGCGACACGCCGGGCGTGCACGTCAAGCGCGGCATGCACGTGTTCGGCTACACCGACGCCTCCCACGGCGGGCACGCCGAGATCGTCTTCGACAACGTCCGCGTGCCGGCCGACAACCTGATCGCCGGCGAGGGCGAGGGCTTCGCGATCGCCCAGGCCCGTCTCGGTCCCGGCCGCATCCACCACTGCATGCGGCTGATCGGTATCGCCGAGCGCGCGCTGGAACTGCTGTGCCGCCGCGCGATCTCGCGCGTCGCGTTCGGGCAGCCGATCGCGCGCCAGGGTGTCGTGCAGGAGTGGATCGCCGAGTCGCGGGTGCGGATCGAGCAGGCCAGGCTGCTGGTGCTCAAGACGGCGTGGCTGATGGACACCGTCGGCAACAAGGGCGCGCACACCGAGATCCAGGCCATCAAGATCGGCACGCCGCTCATGGCCGAGTGGGTGCTGGACAAGGCGATCCAGGCGCACGGCGCGGGCGGCGTGAGCCAGGACTTCCCGCTGGCCGAGCTGTGGGCCGCGGCGCGGACCCTGCGCCTGGCCGACGGCCCCGACGAAGTGCACCGGATGTCGTTGGCGAAGCGGGAGCTCAAGCGGTATTTGTGACTGGTGAGCGACTTCGACGTGTTCCTCGCCGACTGCCCCGCCCGCACGACCCTGGAGGTCGTCGGGCACACCTGGTCGGTGGTGGTCGTCGTCGCGCTGGGCGACGGGCCGCTGCGGTACGGGGAGCTGCTGGACCGGATCGGCGGCATCAGCAACAAGATGCTCACCCAGACCCTGGCCCGGCTGCGGGGCAACGGGCTGCTGACGAGCGTGGACGGGTGGCACGACCTGACCGACCTGGGCCGGTCGCTGCTCACACCCGTCCGCGCGCTCGCGGCGTGGGCCGAGGAGCACACCGGCGAGCTGCTCGACGCCCGGCGGGACGCCGACGTGGACGCGGGCGTAGACGCGGGCGTGGATGCCGACGTGCTCGACGCGGGGCACCAGGCCCCGCCACGGGACGAACCGCTCGACGTGCGGCGGCACGCGGTGCGATAGCAGGGCGGCAGCACGTAGTGCGGCGGGCGCGAGGGCGGCGGGGTCCGTGGGCGGGTAGGCAGGCGGCCGGTGTCCGATGTCCCGAGGCCCGGGGTGGTGGTCCCGGGGGATGTTCAGGGACGGGGTCTACCGGGGCGTCCCGAGGGCGAGTGTCCCGGCGCGACTGTTCTGAGGCGAGTGTCCCGAGGCGGCCTCCGGTGAGCTGGCGGGCCATGGGTTGGTTGCCGGCCTCGTTGTTTCAACCGACGTTCGAGTTCAATGATAACGCCGTATTCTTTGAAGGTCGCGAGCAGGTTCACCCGTTCGTGCACGACACGGGGCGTGAAAGCGCAGGTCAGAGCGATACGTGAGGAACCGATCGGTTCCTGGACCTGCGCGATCATGGCCGACATGACCCGCATCTCCGTCGTCACCGGCGCCAACCAGGGCCTGGGTTTCGCCCTCGCCGAAGGCCTCGCGCACCGCGCCGCCCCGTCCGACGTCGTCTACCTCACCGGCCGCAACGCCGGTCGGGTCGCGGACGCCGCCGCCCGCATCGACCACGCCGCGATCCGCACCCACGTGCTGGACGTCAGCGACGGCCACGCCGTCGCCGCCTTCGCCGACGACCTGCGCGAACGGCACGGTGGGGTGGACGTCATGCTCTCCAACGCCGCCGCCAGGCTCACCCCCGGCGCGCCGTGGGGCGACCAGGTCGGACCCTTCGTCGCCACCAACAACCTCGGCACCACCCACGTGCTGCGCGCGTTCACCCCACTGCTGCGCCCCGGCGGCGCGCTGCTGGTCGTGGCCAGCTCCTTCGGCACCGTGCGCCAACTGCCCCACCACCTGCACGAGCACTTCGCCGCACGGTCGCTCGACGACGTCGACGCCACGATGCTCGCCTGGCGCGACGCCGTGCTCGACGGCACCGCGGCCGCCCAGGGCTGGCCGGACTGGATCAACATCCCGTCCAAGGTCGGCCAGGTCGCCGCCGTGCGCGCGGTGGCCGCCGAACGCCGCGACGCCGACTCGGCCACCGGCACGCTGATCGCCGCCGTCTGCCCCGGCCTGGTCGACACCGACGCCTCCCGCCCGTGGTTCTCCGACATGAGCGGCGCGGCCAGTCCGGCCGAGGCGGCGAAGCCGTTGCTCGACCTGGCGCTCGGCGCGCGCCGCCCGGAGCACTACGGCGAGCTGGTCCAGTTCGGCCGGGTGTTGCGCTGGTCGTGAGGCACGGCCGCGAGCAGGGTGCGCGTGTAGTCGTGCCGCGGTGACAGCAGCACCTGCTCCACCGTGCCCTGCTCCACCAGCTCGCCCCGGTACATCACCGCGACCCGGTCGGCGATCGTCCACGCCAGACCGAGGTCGTGGGTGATCACCAGCGCCGCCAGGCCCAGCTCACGGCGCAGCCGCAGCAGCAGCGCCAGGATCTCCCCGCGCACGGAGGCGTCCAGCGACGCCACCGGCTCGTCGGCCACCAGCAGCCGCGGGCCCAGCGCCAACGCGCCCGCGATCACCACGCGTTGGCGCTGGCCGCCGGACAGCTCGTGCGGCAACGACGGGAAGAACAGCTCCGGCGGCCGCAGCTCGGCCTGCGACAACGCCTCGGCGACCCGCGCGGACTCGTCGCCGGGCACCCGGTGGATGCGCAGGCCCTCCGCGACCGCCTCGTACACCGAGTGCCGGGGGTTCAGCGCGCTCGTCGGGTCCTGCAGCACCAGCTGCACCTGCCGCCGGTACGCGCGCAGACCCGCCGCCGACCGGGGGAGTTCGACGCCCTCGAACAGCACCCGGCCCGCGGTCGGCTGCTGCAGTCCCAGCAACGTGCGGGCCAACGTCGTCTTGCCCGAGCCCGACTGGCCGACCAGCGCGACGATCTCCCCGGCCCGCACCTCCAGGTCGACCCCGGCCACGGCCTGCGTCGCGCCGAACGACACCCGCACGCCCTCCGCCCGCAGCAGCACCGGCCCGTCCGGGGCGACCTCCGACGGCGTCACGTGCCTCGACGCCGGATCGCCCACGGTCGGGAACGCCGCCGCCAACGCCTGCGTGTGCGGGTGGGTCGGCGCCGCGATCACCTCCCGCGCCGGCCCCTCCTCCACGACCTGCCCGTGCCGCATCACGGCCAGCCGGTCGCACGTCGAGGCCAGCACGGACAGGTCGTGGCTGATCATCACCAGCCCGATCCCGCGCTCGGCCACCAGCCGCTTGAGCACGTCGAGCACCTGCGCCTGCACCACGACGTCCAGCGCCGTGGTCGGCTCGTCGGCGATGACCAGGCGCGGCTCGCACGCCAACGCCATCGCGATCATCACCCGCTGCTTCTGCCCGCCCGACAGCTCGTGCGGGTAGGCCCGCGCCGCCCGCGCCGGCAACTCCACCTGGTCCAGCAGCGCCGACACCGACCCGGTCACGCCGTGCAGCCGCATCGGCTCGGCGATCTGCTCCCCCACCCGGTGCACCGGGTTCAACGCGTGCATCGCGCCCTGGAACACCACCGACGCCGCAGCCCACCGCACCGCCCGCAGCCGGCCCCACGACATCCCCTGCACGTCCTCGCCGTCGAGCAGCACCTGGCCCTCGACGCGGGCGTTGCGCGGCAGCAACCGCAGCACCGACATCGCCACCGTCGACTTCCCGCAGCCCGACTCCCCCGCCAACCCCAGCGTGCGCCCCGCCTCCAGCGCCAGCGACACCGACCGCACCGCGGTCGCCTCGCCGCGCGCGGTCCGGTAGTGCACGCTCAAGTCGCGCAACTCCAGCAGGCTGCTCACCGCTCCCCCTTCAGCCGCGGGTTGAGCACCGTCTCCAAGGCCCGCCCGCACAGCGTGAACGCCAGCACCACGCACACCACGCCCAGACCCGGCGGCACCAGGAACCACCACGCCCGCTGCGACACCGCGCCGTGCATGTTCGCCGCGTGCAGCAGCGACCCCCACGACACCAGCGTCGGGTCGCCCAACCCCAGGAACGACAGGGTCGACTCCGCCACGATCGCGCTGGCCACCGTCAACGTCGTGTTCACGAACACCAGCGGCAGCACGGCGGGCAGCACGTGCCGCCCGATCACGTGCCCGTGGCCGCCGCCCAACGCGCGGGACCGCTCGATGAACGGCCGCGCCTCCACCGCCAGCGTCTGCGCCCGCACCAGCCGCGCCGTCGCCGGCCACGACGTCACCCCGATCGCCAGCACGATCGTGCCGAGCCCGCGCGGCAGCACGGTCGACAGCGCGATCGCCAGCACCAGCGACGGCAGCACCAGGAAGAAGTCGGTGAACCGCATCAGCACCGCCGACAGCCACCCGCCGAAGTGCGCCGCCGCGATCCCGACCACGGTGCCGATCAGCACCGACAACACCGTGGCCGCGAGGCCCACGACCAGCGAGATCCGGGTGCCCCACCAGGTCAGCAGCAGCACCGAACGCCCGTTGTGGTCCGTGCCCAGCCAGTGCTCCGAGGACGGCGGCTCCCACGGCCGCGCGGTCACCCGCGTCACGTCCAGCCCCGACGCGTCGGTCACCCACGGCGCCAGCACCGCCAGCACCGCGATCACCGCCAACCCGATCAGCCCCACGAGGCCGCCGCGCTGGGAGGCGAACTCCCGCCACGTCGCCCGCGCCGCGGCCCGCCGCCGCTGCCACGCGATCGTCGTCACGACGCACGCACCCGCGGGTCCAGGACCCGGTACAGCAGGTCCGCGAACACGTTCATGGTGATCACCGCTCCCGCCAGCACCACGAACGTGCCCTGCAGCAGCGGCAGGTCCGGGCCGGTCAGCGCCTCGTAGGTCAACAGCCCCAGCCCCGGCCAGGAGAACACCGTCTCCACCGTGATCGCGCCCGACACCACCAGCCCCAGGTGCAGGAACACCAGGGTCACGGTCGGCAGCAGCGCGTTGGGCACCGCGTGCCGCCGCCGCACCAGGTCGTCGCGCAACCCCTTCGCCCGCGCCGTGGTCAGGTAGTCGGCGTGCATCTCCTCCAGCAACGACGACCGCATCACCAGCAGGTACTGCGCGTAGACCACGGCGATCATGGTCAGGCACGGCAGCACCATGTGGTGGGCCACGTCGACCGCCTGCGACAGGAAGTCCGGCGGCGTGTCCGGGTAGCGCATGCCGCCGCTGGGGAACAGGTCGCCGGTCGCCAGCGACAGCAGCATGCCCAGCCAGAACGTCGGCATCGCCCACTGCGCCAGCGCCAGCCCGGTGGAGATCCGGTCCGACCGCGACCCGCGCCGCCACGCGCCCCGGATGCCCAGCCACAGCCCGATCACCACGGCCAGCACGGTCGACGTGCCGGTCAGCAGCACGGTCGGCCACAGCCGTTCGCCGATCAGCTCCAGCACCGGCCTGCTGTAGACGTAGGAGGTGCCGAAGTCGCCGCGCAGCGCCGCGGTCAGGTAGTCGAGGAACTGCTCGTCCAACGGCTTGTCCACGCCCAGCCGCGCGCGCAGCTCGGCGAGCTGGTCGCCGGTCACCGGCCGGCCGCGCGTCATCGCGACCACCGGGTCGCCGGGGATCACCCGGAACAGCAGGAACCCCAGCGCCACCACGAACAGCAGGCTGACCAGCGCGCCGCCGACCTTGCCCGCCAGGTGCCGGATCACTCGCGGTCCTCCGCGCGCAGCCCGCGCCGCCGGCCGATCAGCCACGCGCCGCCGACCAGCACGATCAACGCGCCGCCGACCACGCCGAGCACCAGGCCCGTGCCGGACCCGGTCGGCTCCCCGGTCGGCGCGACCGGCGTCGCGCCGTAGTAGCCCCACACGCCGTTCTGGGCCATGATCACGCCGCCCGGGTCGGGCTGCACGGGGAACGAGGCGAACTTGTCGCTGCGGTAGGCCTCCAGCGCGTTGTCGTAGCCCAGCACCACGGCCGGCACCTGGTCGTAGAACCGCTGCTGCATCTGCCGCACGAGCTCGCGCCGCTTCGCCGGGTCGAACTCGGCGCGCTGGCGCGCGTAGAGCGCGTCGTACTCGGGGTCGCAGAAGAACGTGTCGGTGGTGCCGCCCTTGCCGTCGGCGTTGGGCCGCTGGCCGCACGTGTGCAGCGACAGGATGAAGTCCGGGTCCGCGTTGGTGCCCCACCCGGAGAACACCAGGTCGAACGTCCCGGCCGTGCTGGACTCGTTGAGCTGGTTGTCCGACACGATCTGCACGTCGACCACGATGCCCAGGTCGGCCAGCGACCGCTTGACGAACTCGCCGGCCTGCTCGTCGTAGGCGCGGCTCGCGTGCCCGAGCAGCCGCAGCTCCATCCGCCTGCCCTGCGGCGAGACGCGGATGCCGTCCGCGCCGCGCGCGTAGCCCGCCCGGTCCAGGTCGGCGTTGGCCGCGGCCGGGTCGTAGGGGTGCGCCTGCTCCGGCGTGAAGTGGTAGTCGCCGAACACCGGCGGGATCGGGCCGGTGCCGCGCTGCGCGTAGCCGCCGTTGACCTTGGCGATGATCCCGTCCAGGTCCAGCGACTTGGCGATCGCCCGGCGCACCACCACGTCCTTCAACGCCGGGTGGCCGTCGCCGATCGGCTCGCCGGTGCGCGTCGCCGCACCCGAGTTGATCACGATCTCGTTGAAGCGGCGGCCCTGCGCCTGGTTGCGCGTGATGCCTTCCTTGTCCTTGAGCGAGTCGAACTGCGCCGGCCCCATCCGGTTGACCAGGTCGACCTCGCCCTTGCCCAGCGCCTGCACCGCGGCGTCGGAGGTCTTGTAGTAGGTGAACGTCAGCTCGTCGTACTTGGGCGCGCCGCGCCAGTAGTCCTTGTTCGCCTTGAACCGGATGAACTCGTTGGCCCGGTACTCGGTCAGGATGAACGGCCCGCTGCCCACCACGGGGGTCTGGTCGTTGCGGTACTCGCCGATGTCGGTGACCTTCGACCACACGTGCGCGGGCACGATCGGCACGTCCAGCGCCAGCATCGTCGCCTGCGGCTGCTTGGTCTTGACCACCAGCGTGCGGTCGTCGGTCGCGGTCACCGACTCGAAGTCGGCGGTGAAGCTGCCGTTGGCCGTGGCGGCGGTCTCGTCGCGCATCATCAGGTCGTAGGTGAACGCCACGTCCTTGGCGGTGATCGGCTGCCCGTCGGACCACTTCTTGCCCTCGGGCACGTGGAAGGTCCACGTCAGCCGGTCCTCGGAGGACTCCCACCGGTCGGCCAGGCCCTCCACCGGGCGCTGGTCCTTCACGTCGTAGGCGGTCAGGTAGTCGTACATCAGCCTGCCGACCTCGGTGCCCGCCTGGAAGACTGACAGGAACGGGTTGAGCGAATCCACCTGCTGGGTGATCGCCACCCTCAAGGTCACCGCCTGTTGCGCCTGCGCCGGTGTCGGCGCGAGCACTACCACCATCGTCATCGCCGCCGTGACCGCGCCGAACCGTCGGATACCCACAGTGACCGCCTCCCGCCCGTGCGTGGAAGTCAAGAAGTAACCACTACGTTGTGGCGCGCGTCAAGAACCGACATCACCTCGGTACGGTGAACGCATGCGGATCTTGATCTCGGCCGACATGGAAGGGGCGACGGGGGTCACCTGGACCGCCGACGTCGTCCCGCAGACCGAGCAGTGGCAGCGGTTCCGGCGGCTGTTCACCGGCGACGTCAACGCCTGCGTCGCGGGCGTGCGCGCGGGCGGCGCGACCGACGTGCTCGTCAACGAGGCCCACTCCTCCCAGCGCAACCTCCTGCTGGAGGACCTCGACACCGGGGCGCGGCTGCTCACCGGGCGGCACAAGCCGCTGTCGATGATGCAGGGCGTCGACTCCGGCGTGGACGGCGTGGTGTTCCTCGGCTACCACGCGGGCGCGGGCCAGGAGGGCGTGCTCGCGCACACCTACCTGGAGAACTCCATCACCGGCGTGTGGCTGGACGGCGTGCCCGCGAGCGAGGGCAGGCTCAACGCCGCGCTGGCCGCCGAGCACGGCGTCCCCGTGCTGCTCGTGACCGGCGACGACAAGGCGTGCGACGACGCCCGCGACTACGCGCCCGACGCCGGCGTCGTCGCCGTCAAGGAGTGCGTCAGCCGCTACGCCGCCGTCTGCTCACCCCCGCAGGTGACCTCCGGGCTGATCACCGAAGCCGCCCGCGCCGCCATGGGCCGCGCCGGACGCGGACCGGGCGCCGTCGCGCCGCACCGGGTCGAGGTCGAGTTCGACGCCACCCACCTGGCCGCCGCCGCGGCCGTGGTACCCACGGTGGAGCAGGTCGGGGCACGCCGGGTCGGGTTCGACGCCGCGTCCATGACCGCGGCGATGCAGGCGTTCAAGGTCGTCACCGCGATCGCCGCGGGAGCAGTGGAGGGCATCTATGGCTGAGGACGTCGTCGACCTGTGCGCCGCGCTGCTGCGCTTCGACACCACCAACCGCGGCGGCGGCGAGTCCGCCGGCGAACGGGAGGCCGCCGAGTTCGTCGCCGCGCACCTGGACGCCGTCGGCGTGCCGGCCACCGTGCTCGAACCCGCGCCGCGCCGGGCCAACGTGCTGGCCCGCGTGCCCGGCACGGAACCCGGGCTGCCCGCGCTGCTCGTGCAGGCGCACCTGGACGTGGTGCCCGCCGACGCAGCCGAGTGGAGCGTGCCGCCGTTCGCCGGGATCGAGCGCGACGGCTACCTGTGGGGCCGCGGCGCGGTCGACATGAAGGACATGATCGCCATGGTCCTCGCCGTGCTGGGCGCCTGGTCCCGCGAGGGGCGACGGCCGCGCCGCGACGTCGTGCTCGCGTTCGTCGCCGACGAGGAGGACCGCGGCGAGTTCGGCGCGCACTGGCTGGTCGACCACCACGCCGACTTCTTCGCCGGCTGCGCCACCGCGATCGGCGAGTCCGGCGGCTACTCCTACCCCGTCGGCGACCGGCGGGTCTACCCCATCGGCACGGCCGAGCGCGGCACCTCCCACCTGCGGCTCACCGCCACCGGGCGCGCCGGGCACGGCTCGCGCCGCAACGACGACAACGCCGTGGCCAAGCTCCTCGCCGCGCTCGCCCGCGTCGCCGCCATCGAGCACCCCGTGCGGCTCACGCCCACCGTGCGGGCGTTCGTCGAACGGGTCGGCGCCGCGCTCGACGTGCCGGTCGACCTGGCCGACGTCGACGCCACCATCGCCCGGTTCGGCCCCGCCGCGAAGCTGGTCGAGAACACCGTCCGCAACAGCGTCACGGCCACCGTGCTGCGAGCCGGGTCCAAGGTGAACGTCATCCCCGGCAGCGCCACCGCCGAGCTGGACGTGCGCACCCTGCCCGGCGCCGCGGACGAGCTGCTGGCCTCGATCGACGTCGCCCTCGGCGCGGACGTGCGACGCGAGTTCATCGCCGACGAACCGCCCGTGCAGGCCCCGATCGACTCGCCCTGGTTCGACGCCATGGCCGCGGCGCTGCGCGCGGAGGACCCCGAGGCCGTGGTCGTGCCCTACTGCATGGGCGGCGGCACGGACGCCAAGGCGTTCAGCCGGCTGGGCATCGACTGCTACGGCTTCGCCCCGCTGTCGCTGCCCGCCGGCTACGACTACCGCGCCATGCCGCACGGCGTCGACGAACGCGTGCCCGTCGACGGGCTCCGCTTCGGCGCCCGCGTCCTCGACCGGTTCCTGTCCTCGTAACGCCCCTTCACACGATCGGGTGCACCGGCCCGCGTATCCCCACCCATCGGCTCACCCTCCTAGCTCGGGGAGTGATGGTGAAGGAGGCCGGATCGTGTGGGCGCGAATCACCAGAGGAGCAGTGGCGGTGGCGGTCGCCGTGGGCGTCGCCTCGTGCGAGAGCGGGGTGTTCGACCGCCCGGGCGGCGACACCACGACCGACCCGACGACGAACACCCGGACCACCGGCAGCGGTTCGGGTACGGACAGGACGACCACCACGGGCAACGGGGGCACCCGGTACGGCTGGTTCCTCCCCGAGGGACCGGACTCGCCGAGCTTCTCAGAGGACAACGTGTACCGGCCACTGAAGTCGCACGACTGCGGCAAGGCCCAGACGACCCTGGACGACGAGTGGAGCGCCATGACGTCCCCGCGCAACGTGCTGCTCTACCAGGCCGGGGTCCACCTGTGCCGGGGCGAGGGGTCGGCCGGCCGCGCGATGTACGACCGCGCCTCCCGCTACGGCTGGGCGGTGAACCGCGGCCCCGACGGCAGCGGCGAGGTCGACTGCGCGACCTACCAGGCCGTGCGCAGCGTCCTGGAGCAGCAGGCGCACGACGCGTTCCCCTGCACCGAGGGCCGCCCGCCCGGGTGGCCGACCGACACGGACCGTGACGACCCGCGCACCGACCCCACGACGACCACGAGGACAAGCACGACCACCGCGACCACCACCCGCACGACGACGACCACCACCACAAGGACCACCACGACGACCACGACCACGCCATGACCACCCCGGCCGACCGGGACGCGCCCGGCAAGGGCCCCGACCAGCCGGACGCGGTGCAACGCGTCGGCGAGGCGCTGGCCAACGTCACCGTGCTCACCGGGCTGCTGGTGTACTTCGGCTGGCGGCGCAGCGACGTGCAGGCCCGTGAGCTGGGCATCGACAGCTCCGTGCTCGGCATGACCACCACGGACTACGTGCTGCGCAGCGTCGGACCGGTGTTCCTGCTGCTGGCCGTCGTCGTGGGGATCGCCCTGGTCTGCCGGTGGCTGGAACCCCGCGTCCGCGCGGCGGGCGACCGGCCGGGCAGGCGCGCCCGCGCGCTGTCGGTGACGCTGTCGCTGGCCTGGCTGATCCTGCCCGCCCTGACCGTGGCGCTCGGGCTGCTGTTCCCGATCACCAGCTTCTACGCCTTCCCGCTCGCGGTCGGCGGCGGGATCCTGCTGTCGCTGTACGCGAGCCGCCTGCGCCGCCCCGACGCGCACCCGACGTGGACCAGGGTGCTGGTCTTCGCCGTCGTGTCGCTCTCGCTGTTCTGGTCGGCGGGCAACTACGCCGAGGTCCGGGGCGTCGAACTGGCCCGCGCCTACGCCGCCGACGTGCACGGGCAGACCGCCGTCGTCGTCTACGCCGGGGAACGCCTGCACATCACCGCGCCCGGCGCCTGCGAGGAACCCCTGCCCGCCGACGGCTCCCGCTACCGGTTCCGCTACCTGGGCCTGCGCCTGTTCGCCAAGGTCGGCGCCAAGTACTTCCTGGTCTCCGACGGCTGGACCCGGGAGCGCGGCACCGTGGTCGTGCTCGCCGACAACGACGACATCCGCGTCGAACTGGGCCACGGCGGACAGGCGCGCGCACCGGGCTGCCCGGGCGCTACAGGTCCGGGTCGGTGATCTCGCGCAACCGGGCCAGCGCGTCCAGCAGCGCCACCATCCTCGGCCGGCCCAGGTGCGCGGTCCACTCCCGCTGCACCTCGGCGATCGCGGCCAGGCAGACCGGGATCGCCCGGCGCCCGCGCTCGGCCACCCGGATCAGCCGGGCCCGCGCGTCGGTCGGGTCCGGGCCGCGCTCCACGTAACCGGCGCGTTCGAGCTGGTCGACCAGGAAACCGGCGGTCTGCTTGGTGATCCGGGCGGCCTCCGCGAGCTCCGTCAGCCGCGACCCGTCCCGGGCGATCCGGTGGAACACCCGCGCCTGCGCGGGCGTCACGTCGTCGAACCCCGCCTCCGCCAGGGCGGCGAACACCCGGTTCTCGAGCTCGCGGTGCGGCAGGTACAGCAACAGGCCGAGGTCGTCGGGCACGTCACTCCTTGACATCGGTCAGAGAAGTTGATCACCCTATCGTGTCGCGCCCGTCGGGTGACGCCGCTAGTCGAAGCGGATGTGCTTCACCGAAGTCCACGTCCGCCGCACCCGGCCGCGCAGCCTGCCGTCGGTGTTCGGCGCCAACGTGAGCCCGGCCGACGCGGCGACCCGGTCGGCCACCTGCGCCACCGTGAGGTGATCGGTCCACACGTGCTCGGCGAACTCCGGCTCCCGCAGCCGTTCCAGGCAGCGGTCCAGCACCCGCAGCGCGAAGCTCTCCCGCCGCAGCGGCACGTCCTTGCCCAGCACGACCTGCGCCGCGTGCCCGAGAACGCGTTCCCGCAGCCGCCGCACCACCGTCTCCCGCTCGGCCAGCAACGCGAAGTGCCGCACGTCGTGCCCCCGGTCGCGCAGCCCGCCGACGATCTCCCGGAAGTACTCGGGCTCCACCACCGTCATCGGCACCACGATCACCCCGTCGTGCCCGGTCGCCGCCCGGTCCAGCACCTCGACCACGCCCCGCCGCCACGACGCCAAGTCCTGGAAGTCGCCGCGCAACGCGGGCGGCGTCATCCGGTGCAGGGCGAACCCGACGTGCTCCGGGTCGCTCAGGAAGCTGCCCGGCAGCCGCCGCCGGAGCTCGTGCGCGGTCTGGGTCTTGCCGCCGCCGAACGGGCCGTTGATCCACAGGAGCACGACACCGACCTTACGGACGCCGCGCCAACCGGACGAGCTTGAGCGCCAGGTGCAGCTCCAGCCGGGCGCCGCCGTCGGCCAGGTCGCGGCCGGTCAGCTCGGCGATCCGCCCCAACCGGTAGTACAGGCTGGTGCGGTGCAGGTGCAGGCGTTCCGCCGCCGCACGCACCTCGCACCCGCAGTCCAGGTACACCTCCAGCGTCCGCAGCAGCACCTCCGACAACCCCGCCACCACCTCGTCCGGCGACGCGCCCAGCAGCAGCCGGTACGCGCCGAGTTCGGACCACCGCACCCGATCCGGCAACGCCGGGTCCAGCCGCGCCAGCTCCGCCGCCGCCAACGCCTGCTGGTAGGCCGCGGCGGTCCGGTCGGGCGGGTGCGGGTCGCTCACCCCCACGTGCCCCGGCAGCTCCGGCACGGCCTCCGCGGCCGGCACCGTGCGCACCACCCGCGGCTCCAACGCCACCACCACCCGCACCGGCGCCCGCTCACCGGCCGGCACCTGCGCCGCCAACGCCGCCAACCGCCCACCCAGGTCCAGCTCCGGCACGTCGCCGAGCACCCACAGGTAGCCGACCAGCACCCCGTTGTGCCGCAACGGGAAACCCACCCGCTGCTGGAAGCCCAACGCCGCGTTCGCCGGCACCCGCACCGGCCCCGTCGCGGTCGCCACGCCGTGCTGCTCCTGCCACGCGGCGACGTCCGCCGGCACCCGCCGCGCCAGGATCGCCCGCACCCGCGCCTGGTCCACGTCGTCGGTCTGGGCGCTGTGCGCGACCACCCGGCCCGCCACGTCGTCCACCGACACCCCGCGTCCCAGCACCCGGGACAGCTCGTCCAGCAGCTCCTGCATTCCGACAACTGTAGGAACAACTCCAGTCCCCGGACGGTCGCCCCACCCGACACCCACGCCCTAGCGTGATCGACCGTGACGAACAGCAGGATCGCACCCTGGGCCTCACCGCAGGCGCAACGCAGGCTCGCCGAGGTCGAGGCCGCCGTCTCCACCGACCTGACCGCCGCCGGCGTCGCGGGCACCGTCCGCAAGGCCCTCGAAGCGCACGCCACCCAGGTCGACGACGACGGGATCGTGCTCTACGCGGGCACCAACGTGCTCAGCCCCACCGCCGCGGCGGCCGTGCGGGCCACCGTGTCCAGCCGGCCGAGCATGGGCTGGCCCGGCGAGAAGTACCAGGTCGGCCTCGACCACCTGGACACCCTCGAAGTCCTCGCGCCGATGCTCGTCGCCTCCCTCATGGAAGGCCGGTTCGCCGAGGTCCGGCTGCAGAGCGCCACCCTGGCCAACCTCGCCGTCTACACCGCGTTCGCCCGCGCCGGCGACAAGATCGCGGTGCTGCCCGAGTTCGCCGGCGGCCACGCCAGCCACCACGCGCAGGGCGTGCCCGCCATCCGCGGCCTCACCGTCGTCGACCTGCCGTACCTGCCCGACGAGCTCGACCTCGACTACGGCACGCTGCCCGGGTTCCTCCGGGTGCACCGGCCGCGGATCGTGGTGATCGGCGCGAGCCTGATGCTGTTCCCGCACGACGTCGCCGCCGTGCGCGCGGCGGCCGACGAGGTCGGCGCGATCCTCGTCTACGACGCCTCCCACATGGCCGGGCTCGTCGCCGGCAAGGAGTTCCAGCGGCCCCTGCACGAGGGCGCGCACCTGATGACGTTCTCCACCTACAAGTCGTTCGGCGGACCGTCCGGCGGCTGCGTCGTCACCCGCGACCCCGAGCTGGCCGAACGCGTCTCGAACGTCGCCTACCCCGGCATGCTCGCCAACTACGACGCCGGACGCCTCGGCGCGCTCGCCGTCACCGCCGCCGAACTGGCCGAGCACGGCCCCGACTACGCGCGCGCGTGCATCGCCAACGCCCGGGCGCTCGGCGCGGCGCTGGCCGACAACGGCTTCGACGTCGCCCGCCACGACGGCGTCCACACCCGCTCCCACCACCTCGCCATCGACGCCCTCACCCTCGGCGGCGGCGACGCGGCGGCCGTGCTGCTCGGCGAGGCCGGCGTCTACCTCAGCGGCATCAGCCTGCCGTGGCAGCGCATCGACGAAGGGCTGCGCGGCCTGCGCATCGGCACCCAGGAGATCACCCGCCGCGGCTTCACCCCCGCGCACCAGCCCGCCATCGCCGCCCTGATGCGCCGCGCCCTGATCGACCGCGAAGCACCCGAACGCGTCCGCGCCGACGCCGTCGCCCTCCGCCGGGAGGTCAACGCCACCGCTCCCTAGGCCCGGGTCGCCCGACGTCCCGGCGAGGACATGGACGTCCGCCGTATCGAGGACGGAAGCTGTCCTCGATACGGCTTACGGTGGCGTCGTGACCGAAACGCTGACGACCCGGGCGTTGAACCGGGCGACCCTGCACCGCCAGCACCTGCTGCACCGGGTCGACCGGACCGCCTGCGAGGTGGTCGAGCACCTGGTCGGCCTGCAGGCGCAGGAGCCGTTCTCGCCCTACTACGGCCTGTGGTCGCGCATCCGGTCGTTCCAGGCCGACGAACTGGGCTCGCTGCTGCTGGACCGGCGCGTGGTCCGGGCGTCGCTGCACCGCGCCACGATCCACCTGGTCACCGCCGCCGACCACGGCCGGATCGAACCGCTGCTGCGACCGTTCCTGCACCGCCGGTTCGCCTCCTCGCCGTTCGGGTTCGTGCTCGACGGGCTCGACGCGGAGGAGTTCGCCGACGCCGTCACCGCGCTGCTCGACGAGCCGCGCACCCGGCGCGAGATCGGCGACCTGCTCGGCGCGCGGTGGCCCGACCGAGACACCAACGCGCTCGGCTACGCGGGCAGCTTCCTGGTGCCGACCGTGCAGGCGACCCCGCGAGCGGTCTGGGGCCGGTCCGGGGCGGCGAAGTGGACGACCGCGGCCCGGTGGCTCGGACCCGCCGGCCCCGCCGCGCCGATCGAGGAGTTCGTGCGCCGCTACCTGGCCGCGTTCGGCCCGGCCTCGGTCAAGGACGTGCAGACCTGGGCGGGCATGAGCCGCCTCAAGCCCGTGATCGAGGCGATGGACCTGCGGGTCTTCACCGACGAACGCGGCCGCACGCTCTACGACGTGCCGGACGCGCCGCTGCCCGACCCCGACACGCCCGCGCCGGCGCGGTTCCTGCCCGAGTTCGACAACGTGCTGCTCGGCCACGACGACCGCACCCGGGTCATCTCCGACGAGGACTACCGGCGCGGGATCGTCATCGGCGGGAAGCCGACGCTGCTGGTGGACGGCTTCGTGCACGGCACCTGGAAGGTGGCGGGCGACGGGCTCGACATCGAGGTGTTCCGGCCGCTGACCCGTGAGCAGCGGGCCGACGTGGAGGCCGAGGGCGCCCGGTTGCTGCGGTTCGCGGGCGTGGCCGGCGACGTCCGACTCTAGATTTGGACGATCGTCCAGTACGATCGTCCAGTACGATCGTCCAATGACGGTTCGGGAAAGGCTGCTGCACGCGGCCGCGGAACTCATCGCCGAGAAGGGCTGGGGTGCGGTGAGCACCCGGATGCTCGCCGAACGCGCCGGCGTCGGATCCGGCGTCGTGCACTACCACTTCGACTCCACGCAGGCGGTGCTGGTGCAGGCCGCCGTCGGCGCGCTGCGGTCCGCGGTGGACGGCCTCGCACCGGTGCTGGAGCGCGCTTCGACGCCTTCGGAGGCGTTGGCGCTGCTGCTGGGCACGTTGGACGGGCACGGCGGGCAGGAGCTGTTCACCGAGACGTTCCTCGCCGCCACCCGCAACGACGAACTGCGCCACGCCGTCGGCGAGGTGCTGGTGGAGTTCCGCCGCACGCTCGCCGCGTGGCTGGAGTCGCGGGACGTGCCGACCCCGGCGGCGACGGCCGCGGTGCTCGCGGCGGCCGTGGACGGCGTGCTGCTGCACCGCGCCCTGTCACCGGACCTGTCCGCGGACGTCGTCGTGCCCGTGCTCGGGAAGGTGCTGCGATGAAGGTCGTGATCAGCGGCGCGGGGATCGCCGGACTGGCGCTCGCGCACCGGCTGGGGACGCTCGGGCACGAGGTCGTCGTGCTGGAGCAGGCGCCCGGACCCCGCACGTCCGGGTACATGATCGACTTCTTCGGGCCGGGCTACGACGCGGCCGAGCGGATGGGCGTGCTGCCACGCCTGCTCGGCCTGGGCTACCGGGTGGAGGAGGCCGCGTACGTCGACGCGCGGGGGCGGCGCGTGGCGGGGCTGCGGTTCGACCGGATGGCACGGGCGGTGAACGGACGGCTGGTGAGCATCATGCGGCCGGACCTCGAGCGCGCGTTCCGCGAGGACCTGCCCACCGGGGTGGCGCTGCGGTTCGGCGCCCGCGTGGTCGGCGTCGAGGACGGCCCGACCGGGGTGGACGTGCGGCTGGCCGACGGGTCCACGGTATCCGGCGACCTGCTCGTCGGCGCGGACGGCGTGCACTCCGCGGTGCGGCGGCTGGTGTTCGGCGACGGGCACGTGCGGTACCTGGGGTTCCACACGGCCGCGTTCACGTTCGACGACCCCTCGGTGCACGACCTGGTGGCCGGGCGGTTCTGCGTCACCGACACCGTCGGCCGCCAGGTCGGGTGCTACGGGTTGCGCGACGGCCGGGTGGCGGCGTTCACCGTGCACCGGACGCCGTCACCGGACCTGCCCGCCGACCCGCGGGCGGAGGTCGTCCGGGTGTACGGGTCGCTGGGGTGGGTCGTGCCGCGGGCGCTGGACCGGTGCCCCGAGGACGTCTACTACGACCAGGTCGCCCAGGTGGAGCTGCCGAGGTGGTCGTCCGGGCGCGTGGTGCTGGTCGGTGACGCGTGCGGCGCGGTGTCGTTATTGGCCGGGCAGGGCGCGTCGCTCGGCATCGGCGGCGCGTACGTGCTGTCCGGGCACCTGGACGACCTCGCCGCGTACGAACGCGCGTGGCGGCCGGTCGTGGAGGCGAAGCAGCAGGTGGCGCGGTCGGGCGCGCGGTGGTTCCTGCCCTCGTCGCCGTGGCGGCTGCACGCCCGGCGGGTGGCGATGAGGCTGTCCGGCCTACCGGGTGTCGACCGGGTGGTGGCGACGACCCTGGTGGGCAAACCGGTCACCCTCGGCTGAGCCGGAAGGCCGGGACAACACGCGACACCGCCGGTGATCGTGGATCCGACCACCCGCGCCTGGGCCGTCCTCCGCTGACCCGCCTCAGGGTCGTTCCGCGCGCAGCGCGTCCAGTTCGGCTTGCAGGCGGTCGAGTTGGGTTTCCGCGCGTTCGGCCCGGACGAGCGTCTGGGCGCGGGCTTCTTCCAGGGCGGCGAGGCGTTCGCGGGCGGCGCGTTCGGCTTGGTCGAGTTGGGCGCGGTGGGTGTCGCGCTGGTCGGTCAGCTCGGCTCGGGCGCGGTCGAGTTCGGCGCGGGCGTCGTGGGCGGACTGCTCGGCGCGTTCGGCTTTGATCCGGGCCTCGTGCGCGGCGGCGGCTTCGGCGCGTGCGGCGGCCTGGGCCTGCTCGACGCTCGCCTTGGCCTCGGCGACGGCTTGGTCGACGCGGCTCCGCGCGTCCGCTCGTGCCTGCTCGACCCGGGTTCGGGCTTCGGCCTCGATGCGGTCGACTTGGGCCTGCGCGTCGTGCCGGGCCTGGTCGATCTGGGCTTGGGCGTCGGCGCGGACCTGGTCGACTTCCCGCACCGCCTGCCGCCGTGCCTGTTCGGCGTGGGTGACCGCGTCGGCCTTCGCCTGGTCGACCTGCGCCTGGGCGTCCCGCCGGATCTCGTCCACGGCTGCCGCGGCTTCCACCCGGATGGTGGCGATCTCGTCCTCGGCCCGCTGGACGGCGGCGTCGGCTTCGGCACGTGCGGCGTCACGTTGCGCGTAGGCGGCTTCGGCGTCCTGTTCGGCCTGTTCGGCGGCGCGCACCGCGTCCTCGGTGGTCGCTTCGGCGGCCTGGCGGGCCTGTTCGGCGTCACGCCGCCGTCGTTCCGCCTTCGCGACGGCGGCCTCCGCCTCGGCGACCCGCCGTGCGGCCTCGGCCTCGACCGCCTGCACCTGGCTCTCGGCCACGCTCGGGTCGGCGATCGCGGACAGCTCCGCCACGGCCCCGGTCAACGTCGTCGACAGCTGCTCGGTCAACACCCGGAACCGCTCCAGCAGTTCCTCGGCCCTGATCTTGCCCGCAGTGATCCCCTGCGGGCCTTTCGTCACGGTGACGATCTCCTGCTCGCCCTCCGCCGCCTGTGCGAGCCGCTGCCGTTCCCGCCACGCCCGCCACCGGGTGTGTTCCGGCAGGTCGCAGTACTCGGCGGGCCGGCCAGGCCCGCTGCCCCGGAACACCGGTCGCGTGCAGCCGGGGTAGTTGCAGGTCAGCGCGGAGGTATCCGTCGTCGTCACGGCAATATCGTAGCACTATTTCGTTGGGACAAACGTTATAGGCCACAACGCAACGCTATCAACGGAAAAATCCTGGCTTCCGATAAGTGAACCTTATCGGAAGCCAGGATTCCGGACAGGTGCCGCCCGTGCGCTCCGGTCACTCGGCGATGGTGCCGTCCGGGCGGAGGTGGGTCAGCACGTCGACCACGGCGGAGGTGGCGCGGGCCATCTCGTCCTCGCTGATCACCAGCGGCGGCGCCATGACCAGCATCGAGCCGTAAGGACGGGCGATGACGCCGTGCCGCTTGCGGATCTCGAAGGCCACCTGCTCGACCGGTCCCCACGCCATCGGCTCGCGGGTGGTCCGGTCGGCCACGAGCTCCATGCCCGCCAGCGAACCCACGATGCGCAGGTCGCCGACCGCGGGCAGGTCGACCGCGGGAGCCAGGCCGGCGCGGGCCCAGCCGGCGATCAAGCCCGCCTTCGACAGCAGGTCCTCGCGCTCGATGATGTCGATCGTCGCCAGACCCACCGCGCAGGCCACCGGGTGGCCCTGGTAGGTGTAGCCGTGGAAGAAGCCGCCGGTGCTCAGCAGCGTCTCCGACACCTCGTCCGACATGACCGTCGCACCCAGCGGCACGTACCCGCCGGCGATGCCCTTGGCCAACGTGATCATGTCGGCCTGCATCCCCCGCCCCGGCGAGTCGAACCACGAGCCGAGGCGGCCGTACCCGGTGACCACCTCGTCGGCGATCAGCAGGATGCCGTGCCGCGTCAGCAGTTCCCGCACCCGCGGCCAGTAGTCGGCGGGCGGTTCGAGCACGCCGCCGGCCGCCATCACCGGCTCGCCGATCATCGCGGCCACGTTGCCCGGACCGAGGCGCTGGATCGTCTGCTCCAGCTCGTCGATCAGGAAGTCGGTGGTGTCCCGGCCGCCGTAGAGGTCCGCCGCCCGGTAGGGGTAGGGCGGCGACACCCGTTCGACGTGCGGCAGGTTCGGCCCGACCCCCAGGTGCACGGGCGGGAAACCGGTGGCGGTGCCGCTGCCGTACGCGGTCCCGTGGAACGAGTAGTTCCGCGAGATGATCCACGTGCGGTCCGTGTCGCCTCGCCGGTGGTGGTAGAGCCGTGCGGCCTTGATCGCCGTCTCCACCGCCTCCGAACCGCCGCTGGTGAAGAACACGCGGTTGAGGCCCTCGGGCGCCAGGTTCGCGATGCGGGTCGCGAGCTTGATCGCCTTGTCGTTGGTGAATTCCAGTAGACTGGTGAAGTACTCGATCTCGCCCATCTGCTGGGCGGCGATCTCACCGAGCTCACGGCGTCCGTGGCCGAGGTGCGAGTGCCACACGCCGCCACCGGCGGCGTCCAGCATCTCGTTGCCCTTGGCGTCCCACACGGTGCAGCCCTGGCCGCGGACGATCACCACCCGGTCGGTGATGTCGCCGCGCTGCATGGAGCGGAACAGGTGCCTGCGGTCGAGGTCTTCCAGTTCGGTCGCCACGTCGGATAACGCCGGGACCTCAGGGGTTATGGTCAAGACTCCTCCTCAACTACGGTCGGCGGGTGCCGTCTCACGCCGTGGCGAATGCCTGGCCCTCGGTCAGCGGCGCCTTGCCCAGCACGAGGTCCGCCGCCTTCTCGCCGATCGCGATGGCCGACGCGTTGGGGGCGCCGCGGCCGACCGTCGGCATGACCGACACGTCCGCCACGCGCAGGCCCTCGACGCCGATCACCTTCAGCTCCGCGTCGACGACCTTGCCGATCGCGCAGGTGCCGGAGCCGTGGAAGATGGAGTGGGTGTAGCCGCGGACGTACGCGCGCACGTCGGCGTCGGAGTCCGACTCCGGGGCGGAGTACCAGTCCTTGGTGAACCGGGCCAGGGCCTTCTGCCGCGCGATCTCCATGCCGATCTTCGTCGCCGCCACGGCCGTGACCAGGTCGTCCTCGGTCTGGTAGTAGTTGTGCTGGATCTTGGGCTTCGTGGTGGGGTTGCTGGAGTCCAGCGTCACGGCGCCCCGGGCCTGTTGCGTCAGCAGCACCGGCCCGTAGGTGATGGCGTGGCCGGTGGGCAGGCCGAGGCCGCTGTCGGCGAACATCATGGGACCGGAGAAGAACACCGCGTCCGGCGCGGCCAGGCCGGAGCGGGTGCGCACGTAGCCGCCCGCTTCGGGGCCGTTGGAGGTCATGGGCCCGGTGCCCTCCTCCTCGAACTGCTTGCGGTACTGCGGCTCCTCGGCGATCAGGGTGCTGACCGGCTCGTCGTGGGCGAAGATCAGCGGCACCAGCGGGTGGTCCTGGAGGTTGGCCCCGACCTCGTCGTTGGCGTGCACGACCGGGATGCCGAGCAGGCCGAGGTGGTCCGCGGGCCCGATGCCGGAGTGCATGAGCAGGAACGGCGAGTTGTACGTGCCGGCCGAGAGGATGACCTCGCGGTTGGCGCGGACGGTGAGGTTCTCGTCGAACCGGCGGCCGGCGACGCCCACCGCGCGGCCGTTCTCGATGACGATGCGGTGCACCTGGAAGTTCGTCTGCACGGTCAGGTTCGGCCGGTTCATGGCCGGGTGCAGGTAGGCGACCGCGGTCGAGCACCGGCGGCCGTTGCGCTGGGTGAGCTGGAAGTAGCCGAAGCCGTCCTGCGACTCGCCGTTGAAGTCGTCGTTCGAGGCGAACCCGGCCTGGGCCGCGGACTCCAGGAACGCCTCGGACTGGGTGTTCTTGCTGCGCCCGTCCGACACGCTCATCGGGCCGCCGGCGCCGTGGTAGTACGACGCGCCGCGCTCGTTGTCCTCGGAGCGCTTGAAGTACGGCAGCAGTTCGTCGTAGCTCCAGCCGGGCTGGCCCCAGCCGTCGTAGTCGAGCTTGTTGCCGCGCAGGTACAGCATCGCGTTGATCGAGCTGGTGCCGCCCAGGACCTTGCCGCGGGGCAGGAAGATCCGCCGCCGGTTGAGCTGGGGCTCCTCGTGCGAGTCGTAGTCCCAGTCCACTGAGGTCCGGAACAGGTCGCCGAAGGCCACCGGGACGTGGATGGTCTCCAGGTCGTCCGTGGGACCGGCCTCGATCAGGCAGACGGTGACATCGGGGTCTTCGGACAGCCGGGAGGCGAGCACGCAGCCCGCCGAACCCGCTCCGACAATCACATAATCGTACATCCGGTCCTCCAGACATCCGCCGTGCGGCGGCTTTGGGGTGTGCGAGGGTCGTCCAGGCGCGGTGAACCTCAAGAGCTCGGCCGGACTCACGTCGGAACGGCCGATGTGGACGTACCTGCTTGCGGCGGTGACGCCCCTAGCGCAACCGCTCCAGGGAAGAGGGAGCGGAGTCGGGTGCGGGGGTGCGGGGGGTGCGCAGCACCCGCAGCACCATCGCGGGTTTCATCAACGCCTGCGGTGGGTCGACCAGACCCGCGACGCGCAGGAACGCCTCCGAGAGGCCGGCGTCGTGCGTCGCGGCCACCTGGAGGCGGGCCATGAAGGCGTTGCTCATCCGGACCTTCAGCGTGCGCTTGCCCGCCACGCCGGGGAACGCGAGGTCGCCGCCGGCGGCGATCTCCCACGGCACGTCGACGACGGACTCGATGTCGCCGAAGTACTCCAGCGGGTTCGGCGCCCGACCGGTCGACAGGTGTTCGGCGAGGACCAACGCCTGGAGCGCGGCCACCGCCATGCCCTGCCCGTAGACCGGGTTGAACGAGCACACCGCGTCGCCGAGGACGAGGAAGCCCTCGGGGAAGCTCTCCATCCGCTCGTAGCGGCGGCGCTGGCTGGCCGGGAACTGGAACATCACCGGGTCGCTGAGGGGTTCGGCGTCCCGGATCGCGTCGTGGATGTCGGGCACCGGCAGGGACTTCGCGAAGGCGAGCATCCCGGCCGGATCGGTCGGCGGGTGGTCGCCGAGGGTGCCGGTCAGCGACAGCAGGCCGATGTCGCCGCCGAGGGTGTGCAGGAAGGCGCCGCGCGGGTGCCGCGGGGTGGCCACGGGGTTGATGGACATGTCGCCGCGCAGCGGGTCGGTGTGCCAGCGGTACTTGCGGCTGGTGTAGGCCAGGCCGACCTTCACGCGCTCTTCCGGGACCCGCGGGTAGCCCATCGACTCCAGCCACGCGGGTGCGCGCGAGCCGCGGCCGGTCGCGTCGACGACGAGGTCGGCGTCGATCACCTCGGGCTCGGCGCCGGGTTGGCGGCTCTGCACGCGGGCACCGCGGACCGCGCCGCCGTGGGCGACCAGCCCGACGACGTCGTGCCCTTCGCGGAAGGAGACGCCCGGGATGGCCTGGACGCGTTGCCGCACGTGGTGCTCGAGCACCGGGCGGGCGATGCCGACGAGCCGCAGGCCGGTCGGCGCGGCTTTGATGCGGTAGCCGTTGAAGGACCACCGGACGTCGCCGCAGAGGTCGCCGACGGGGATGCCGGCGTCGACGAGGCCGGCGAGGAAGCCGGGGAACAGCTCCTCCAGGATCTCCTGGCCCCGGGCGAGGAGGCCGTGAGCGTGACGTCCCTGCGGCACGCCGCGCCGTGGGTCCCGCACGTCGGACAGCTCGTCGCGGTCGACGATCACGACGCTCTCGTAGGCGTCGGACAGGACCCTCGCGGCGAGCATGCCCGCGATGCTTCCGCCCAACACGACCGCGCGACCACCCATGTAGTTGCCCATCTGGACATCGCTCCTCGTCAGGCGGGGCGGGACGAGAACATGCTCACAGCGGCGGCGTGACCTGCGCATCTTCGACGTTGCGGAGGCCGGCCTCCGGAAGAGGGCAATCCGAGAGATGCCGCACGCGCGGGCCCGCGGCCAGGATGGTCGTCGACCGTCGCCTGTCCGTCGATGGCGGACTCACGATGCGCCTGTGCGGGTCTTATCGAGGAGGACAAGGTGACCCTCGTGAAAACACCTACCCATACCGAGCTCGTCCAACGCGCCACCGACCTCGTTCCCTTGCTGCGCAAGCATTCCCGGTGGTCAGAGGAAAACCGCAGGCTGCACGACGACGTCATCGCGGGTCTCGAGGAGGCGGAGTTCTTCAAGCTGCGCAGGCCGGCTCGCCTCGGCGGGTACGAGTCGCCCGCGCGGACGCTGGTCGCCGTCTCCACCGAACTCGCCCGCGGGGACGCCGCGGTGGCTTGGAACGCCCAGGTGTGGTGGATTCCCATCTGGATGGTCGGTCTTTTCCCCGACCACGTCCAGGACGAGGTGTTCGCCACCGAGCACGTACGGGTGTGCGGGACTCTCAGTCCGAGCGGCATGCTGACCCCGGTTGACGGCGGCTACCGGGTCAGCGGTGAGTGGAACTTCATCAGCGGGGCGCTGCACAGCCACTGGCAGGAGCTGATCGCGCTCGCGCCGACGCCGGACGGCGGCATGCAGCCGATGCTGGCGCTGGTCCCGATCCAGGACGTGCGGATCGTCGACGACTGGAAGACTTCGGGACTTCGCGGTACCGGCAGCGTCTCGACCGTGGTCGACGACGTCTTCGTGCCCGCCGATCGGGTGCTCCCCCTGTCGGCGGCCATGACGTTGCAGCACGCTTCCGCGGCCAACGCCTCGTCGCCGGTGTGGAAGGCCCCCCTGAACGCGGTGGCGGCCGCGTCGACGGTGGGTGTCCTGATCGGTCTGGCACGTGCGGCCATCGAGGTGTTCCTGGACCGCCTGCCCGGCCGCCGCATCACTTATTCGAGCTACGAGAGCATGCGAGAGGCCCCGATCACCCACCTCCAGCTGGCGAAGGCCGTGCTGAAGACGGACCAGGCGGAGTTCCACGCCCGGCGGGTGGCCGACCTCGTCGATTCCAAGGGCGCCAGTGGCGAGCCGTGGACGATGGAGGAGCGCGCGCAGTGCCGTGTGGACGTCAGCGCGGCGTGCGAGCTCACCACCGAAGCGGTCGACGTGCTGTCGCGCGCGGGTGGCGGCTCGTCGATCTACGACGACGTCCCGGTGCAGAAGATCGCGCGCGACATCCACGCGGTGGGCCTGCACGCCCTGGTCTACCCGCCGACCGCCTACGAGCTGTACGGCCGGATCCTCAGCGGCCTCGAGCCCAACACCCTGTACGTCTGATCCGCCGGGGTGTGCCGATGTTCGGCCGGGTGTCCCCGCCTCGCGTCCGTCAGGTCGCCTGACCAGTCCCCACCTCTACACAGAAAGGCACAGCAATGACGGAGAAGGCATCGTTACTGGTCGCCCAGGCCAAGCAGTGGGCGACCAACTACGGCGACTACACGCTCGGAGAGGAGGGGACGGCGCTGACGGTGGCGCTCCGCTTCCGGGGCGCGTGGGACTCCAACGACCCCGCGGCGGTCGCCGGCGTCTTCGCCGAGGACGGCGTGATGATCATCGGCGACCTGGCGCTGGCGGGTCCCAAGGACATCGCCGCGTACCTGGAGGAGGTGTTCGCCGGCGGCTACAAGGGCAGCACGCTGGTCGAGCAGCCGGTCGAGGTGCGCATCATCGCGCCCGGTGTCGCGTTGGCGATCCTGGAGGGCGGCGTGCTGCTGCCCGGTGAGACCGAGGTCCCGCCGGAGCGGGTCATGCGCTCCACGTACGTGGCGGTGCGCCGGGACGACGAGTGGAAGCTGCTCAACCAGCAGACCAGCCCGATGAAGGGCTGATACCGGCGACTGCGACCGCGCTGTCCCCCGTGGTGGGGGCGGCGCGGTTTCGCTTTTCCGGGGGTGGTTGGGTTTCGCGGGTTGCGAGGCCGGTGCAGTTCGCCCGTCCGGCGGCGCGGTTTCCGCTTGCAGCGGGACGGTGCGGTTCGCTGACCGCCCCGGGGAGCTCGGGAGTCCGGGCGGCCTCAGCGGTTCGGGAGTCCGAGGGGCCAAGGGGTTCGGGAGTCCGCGCATCCCGGCCGTTGCGCGGCACGCAAAACGCGTCGCCGACCACCTTCGGGTGGCCGGCGACGCGTCGGGCGTTCCGGGCGTGGGATCAGGCGGTCAATTCCGCCACCGCCTTCTTCCACTTGGCCTGGTCGCGCACCTCGCGGGGACCGTTGATCTCCGCGAAGCGCACGACACCCGATGTGTCCACCAGGAACGTGCCGCGCATCGCGATGCCGGCTTCTTCGATGAGGACGCCGTACTTCCTGGCGACCTCGCCGTGTGGCCAGAAGTCCGACAGCAGGGGGAAGTCGTAACCCTGCTGCTCGGCCCACGCCTTCAACGCGAACGGTGTGTCGGTGGAAACACCGATGACCTGCACGTCGTTGTTGGCGTACTCGCCGATGTCATCCCTGACCCGGCACATCTCGTCCTGGCAGATCGTGCTGAACGCGAACGGGTAGAAGACCAGGAGCACGTTCTTCTCCCGCCACAGCGACGACGCCGTCACCACCTCGCGGTTGTGATCGCTCAGGGTGAAATCCGGCGCCGGCGAACCGACCTCGACCGCCATGGCTCACCTCTCGTCGTGCGGGTCCTCAGCCCTTGAGGGGGCTGCTCTGGTGGGAGAACAGCTTCAGGCCGCCGTCGGCCTGCTTGACGATCACCCAGGTGACGCGCACGGCGCGCTCCGGTGAGGTCGTCGATTCGCCGGCGAGCTGGATGCCGCCCTCGCTGATCACCATCGCGGCGGTGTCACTGAGGAACTTGATCTCCAGTGGGCCGCCGCGGACCCGGGCTCCCTTGAGACCGCCGCGGAAGCCCTCCGCCATGTACTGGCGGATCTCCTCACGACTGGTGAGCTGGGTGTCCTGCATCAGCAGGCTCCCGTTCTCGGTGAACGTGTCCGCGAACATGTCGGCGTCGTTGCGCTCCCATGCTTCCTGGATGCGCATCGGCACGGTCAGCACCGCCTTCTCGTCCTCGGCGGTGAAGCCCCGGTAGTAGGACGTGTCCTCGCGGATCCCCGCCTCGGCGAGGAACTGTGAGGCGTTGCCCCACCCCTTGGTCGCTGTGGGCATTTATGGCACTCCTTGGTTCGCTCCGACTACCGGCTGGTTACCAGCGCAGGGTCGCGCCGTCGCCCCGAGGGCTGTTCTGGTAGCCCGCGAGCCGCCACTCGCCGTCCTGCTTCACGCACACCCACGTCGACCGCACCGCGAGCTCGGGCGCGATCTCGGTCTCGCCGGGGGCGAGGATGCCGCCGTGGGTGCGCAGCAGCGCGACGTCGTCGGACACGAAGCGGACGTCGACCGGGTTGCCGGTGACGCCGGTGCCCTTGAAGGGACCGGAGTAGGCCGCCTGCATGAAAGCGCGGATTTCCTCGCGCCCCTTCTTCAGCACGTCGCCCGGCAGGATGAGGATGCCGTCCTCGGTGAACGTGTTCGCCACGCCCGCGGCGTCGTTCTTGGCCCACGCGCCGACGAGGCGCAGCGGAACACCGAGGACTTCCTTCTCCTTCTCGCTGGTGAACGGACCGTAGTACGAATTCAGCATCGCCTCGCGATCGACGACACTCGATGCCGTGCTGGTCATCGGTGACTCCTTGTTGCTAGGTGGACGGCGGAAGGAACAGGTCCCGAACTGGGGCGGGACCTGCCGCCCACGAGGGTGGAAAGAGCGACACGCCGCTGGGTCACGACCGTCCGTGCCAGTTCGGCAGCCGCCCTGTCAATCATCTCCGCATCCTTGTGGACTGCCATCTCCACGCTTGCGCAGACCTCAACCTTGCTTCAGCTTGCGGCGGAATGACCGCACGTCCTCGATGAACAGGTCGGGTTCCTCCATCGCGGCGAAGTTCCCGCCGCGGTCGAATTCGTTCCAGTGCACGATCGTGGCGAACTCGCGCTCGGCGAACCGGCGCACCGGGACGAACGGGGGCTCCGGGAACACCGCCACGCCGACGGGGACCGACAGCGGGAAGTACCGGCCCGCGTTGGGCCCGATGGGCAGGAAGTCGAAGCTCTCGTAGTAGAACTGCGCGGACGAGCCGCCGGTGCCGGTGAGCCAGTAGATGGTGACGATGTCGAGGATGCGGTCGCGGTCGACGGCGTCCTCGGGGGCGTTGGTGGTGTCCGCCCAGTCCATGTACTTCTCGACGATCCACGCCAGCTGCCCGACGGCGGAGTCGTGGATGTTGTAGGCAACCGTGTGGGGTCGCGTGGCCTGCAGCTTCATCGACCCGGACAGGATGTCGACGAACCGCTGGGAGCGCGCCATGCGGCGGCGGTCCTCGTCGGTCAGGCCTTCCAGGTCCGCGGGGTCGTCGCTCGGACCGGTCACGAGGGTGTTCACGTGCACGCCGAGCACGTGCTCGGAGTCCTGCAGGCCCTGGACCAGGGCGACACCGGAACCGAAGTCGGCGCCCTGCGCGATGTAGCGGTCGTAGCCCAGCTCGCTCATCAGCTGCGCCCACGCGGCGGCGACGCGCTGGGTGTTCCAGCCGGCCTCGGCGGGTCCGGAGAAGCCGAAGCCGGGCATCGAGGGGATCACGAGGTGGAAGGCGTCCGCGGGGTCGCCGCCGTGCGCGCGGGGGTCGGTGAGGGGGCCGAGGACGTCGAGGAACTCCACGACCGAGCCGGGCCAGCCGTGCGTGATGATCATCGGCACGGCGTCGGGCTCGGGTGAGCGGACGTGCAGGAAGTGGACGTTCGCCCCGTCGATGGTGGTGGTGAACATCGGCGTGGAGTTCAGGCGCTCCTCGATGCGCCGCCAGTCGTACTGGGTGAGCCAGTACTCGGCGAGGTCCTTGAGGTAGTCCACCGGGACGCCGCGGTCCCAGCCCGCCTCGGGCAGCCCGACCGGCCACCGGGTGTTGGCGATCCTGGCCTTCAGGTCGTCGAGGGCACTCTGGGGGATGTCGATCTGAAACGGCTTCATACCTGCTCCACAGCGGTTCGTTGTCGACTGGTCGATCACAGGTAGGGAGTGTTGGGTTCCAAACCGCACAGGACGCGGCCGTACAGCTCGATGTTGGTGCCGGGGTGGGTCAGCGCGTGGATGGAGATCGCGTGCACGTCGCGCTGGACGCGCGTGATCGGCACCTCGCGGAAGATCGACGAGCCGCCGCTGGCCATCGCGATGATGTCGACGGCCTGCTTGCACAGCTGGGCCACGCGGCCCAGCTGCACGCGTGAGCGCACGCGCTCCTCCTGCGTCCACTCCTCGTTGGCGCGCATCTTCGCGGTGATGAGGTCGGCGAACAGGTGCGCCCGGGTCTCGGCTTCCTCGATGAGCAGTGCCGCCTCGCCGACCTGGAGGTGGGTGACGGGGGCCTCGCGCTGGCTGGTGTAGTCGGTGTAGGTGATCGAGCGGCCGTCGAGGCGCTCGAGGAAGGTCTCGAGGACGTGCTTGGCCGAGCCGATCAGCTGGCCCGCGGTGGCGGCGGTGGAGGTGACGAGCATGGGCACCTGGTAGCCGGGCTTCACCTTGTTGGTCTCGGACTTGCACTGGTCGGTGAAGAAGTCCATGGTCGCGATGACGCGTTCGGCGGGCACGAACACGTCCTCGGCGACGGTGGTGACGCTGCCCGAGCCCGGCAGGCCGTTGGTGTGCCAGTCGTCGACGATGCGGAAGTCCGACACGGGGATGAGGGCGGTGACCGGGCCGCTGCCGTCGTCGGACATGGCGGCGGTGATCTTCCAGTGGCTGTGCAGGACGGCGCTGTTGAAGCGCCAGCTGCCGTTGAACAGCCAGCCGCCGTCGACCCGGGCCGCGGTGCCGCCCAGGGCGAGGGTGCCGCACACCCGGGCGTTCGGGTTGGCGCCGAAGACCTCTTCCTGGACCGAGTCGGGCCACAGGCCGGCCATCCAGTTGAGCAGGGCCCACACCGAGACGCAGAACGCGGCGGAGTTGTCGCCCTTGGCCAGTTCGGCGTGGACGTCGACCAGGCTGCGGGCGTCGCTCTCGTAGCCGCCGTACTGGACGGGGAGCTGCATCTTCAGCAGGCCCGAGTCCTCCAGGGCGGCGATGACGTCATCGGGCAGCCGACGGTTCTCGTCGATCCACAGCGATCGCTCCCGCAGCAGTGGCACGACGTCGGCCGCCCGCTTGACGAGTTCGACCCGCGACGGCGTCTTGGTCTGCAACACCATGTCCTCCCGAGTGCCTCGGCCCGACCAGCCGGTGACGCAAGGAGCATGTGCCGCAAGGGGTCTATAATGCATCTCCCAAATTGCGGGGATCGTTGGTCACGCCACGGACACGTCGGTCCCGGAGACGGCGGTCAGCAGGGCGCGGCCGGCGGCCTCGTCACCGCCCAGGACCACCCGCCCGGCGGCGATCGCGGAGGCCGCGTCGTCCTCGCCGGCCATCAGCGCGCCCAGGGTGTTGCTGTCGGTGTCCACGGTGGCGTCCAGCGGGCCCGTCGCCTGGCCGCGGGTCACGCGCACCGCGTCACGGACCGTGACGGTGAACGTGTCCTGGCCCAGGCGGACCTCGAAGACGCCGCCGTCGGGCCCCAGCGAGGTTGGGTCGAGCCCGCCGAGCACCGACAGCATCAGCGAGTCGGCGCGCAGTTCGCCCTCGGGCCGCAGCACGGGCGACCGCGCGCCCCACATGCCCAGCGCGATGACGATGGGCTCCAGTTCGGCGCCCCACTCGGTCAGCTCGTAGACCCGCGAGCCCGCCGGCGGGGGCAGCGTCCGCTTGCGGACCACGCCAGCCGCCAGGAGGGCGTTGAGGCGGGTCGTCAGGACGTTCGGTCCCGCGCCGGTCAGGCCGGTCTGGATGTCGGTGAACCGCTTCGGACCCAGCAGCAGGTCACGGACGATCAGCAGCGCCCACCGCTCACCCAGCACGTCCAACGCGTGCGCGACACCACACCGGTCACCGTACCTGCGCCTGGTTGCCACACGGGCGAGTGTACCCCGTTCACTCCTGAGAGGGAGTGTATCTACTCCTTATTTAGGAGTAGCTGCTACTGTGTCCCCGTCCACGCCTCGCCGGCGTGCGCCAGTCGAAGAAGCCGAACCACAGGAGTGCTCATGAAGCTGCCGCCGATCGTCTCCGCGCGGGAGTGGGAAGCAGCTCGGGAGGAGCTGCTCGTCGAAGAGAAGAAGATGACCCGCGCGCTGGACGCCCTCGCCGCGCGCAGGCGTCGGATGCCGATGGTGGAGTTCGACAAGGACTACGTCTTCGAAGGCGTCGACGGGAAGAAGGACCTCGTCGGGCTGTTCGACGGGCGCCGTCAGCTCATCGTCTACCACTTCATGATGGAGCCGGGTTCGGACCACCGCTGCCCCGGCTGCTCGGCCACCGCCGACAGCACGCCCCACCTGGCGCACCTGCACGCCCGCGACACCACGTACGTGCAGACCTCGCCGGCGCCGGTGTCCCAGTTCGAGCCCTACCGGGTGCGGATGGGCTGGGACATCCCCTGGTACTCGACCATGGGCACCGACTTCGACGCGGACTGCGGCATCCACGGCGGCGCGGGCCTGAGCGTCTTCCTGCGCACCGACGACGACCGCGTGTTCCGCACCTACTTCACCGCGGCCCGGGGCATCGACAACCTCCGCAACGACCTCGTCCTGCTGGACCTGACGCCCTACGGCCGGCAGGAGACGTGGGAGGACTCCCCCGAGGGCTGGCCGCAGACGCCCGCCTACCAGTGGTGGCGGCTCCACGACCAGTACGACGCCTGACCGCAGCACCTGAGAAACGGAGTTCCACATGACGCGCACCGCGTCTTACCACAGCCGGGAGTTACGCCATGAGGTCTGATTCAGCCGCAACGCAGCGCCCGGCCCGCCCGGGCTGGACGCTGGCGCTCGTCGCGGTGTGCGCCTTCCTCACGTCGCTGGACGTGATGGTGGTGGTGACGGCCATCCCGACGATCCGGCAGGACCTGAACGCCAGCCTGGCCGATCTCGAGTGGACCATCAACGCCTACAACCTGGCGTTCGGCTGTCTGATGCTGACCGGTGCGGCGCTGGGCGACCGGTACGGCCGGATGAGGGTCTACGTGGTCGGCCTGGCGGTGTTCACCCTCGCCTCGGCGATGGCCGCCCTGGCGCCGACGGTCGGCATCCTGATCGTCGCCCGCGTCCTGCAGGGCGTGGCGGCCGGCATCGCGATCCCGGTCAGCCTGACGCTGCTGTCCGACGCCTACCCGCCGGAGAAGCGCGGTATGGCGATGGGCATCTGGGGCAGTGTCTCGGGTCTGGCCGTCGCGGCCGGTCCGGTGGTCGGCGGTCTGATCACCGAGGGCCTGTCGTGGCACTGGATCTTCTGGCTGAACGTGCCGTTCGGCATCGCCGCCACCGTGCTGTCCGCGGTGCTGCTGCGGGAGAGCTACGGCCCGCGTCCCAAGCTGGACCTCGTCGGCCTGGCGCTGGCGTCGATCGGTCTGTTCGGGCTGGTGTGGGCCGCGGTCAGGCAGCCCTCGCTGGGCTGGGGCAGCGCGGAGGTCCTGCTGTCGATCATCATCGGCCTGGTGCTGATCGTCGCGTTCGTGGTCTGGGAGAAGCGCGTCGAGCACCCGCTGCTGCCGATGGAGTACTTCCGCATCCGCGGCTTCACCATCGCCAACATCTCGGCGTTCTTCCAGCACTTCGCCCTGATCGGCGCGCTGTTCATGCTGGGGCAGATGTTCCAGGAGGGCCTGGGCAACGGTCCGATGGGCACCGGTCTGCGGCTGCTCGCGTGGACGGCCATGCCGCTGCTGGTCGCCCCGATCGCGGGTGGGTTCGCCGACAAGCTGGGCAACCGGCCGTTCATGATCATCGGCCTGCTGCTCCAGGGCGCCGGCCTCGCGTGGATCGCCGCGGTGGCGGCGCCGGGCACCGGGTACGGCTCGTTCATCGTGCCGCTGATCCTCGGCGGTGTCGGCATCGCGATGTGCCTGCCGACGACGATCAACCTGGTGTTCGCGTCCGTGCCGCAGAACGACGTCGGTGTCGCGTCCGGTGTGAACAGCTCGGTGCGCGAGATCGGCGGCGTGTTCGGCGTCGTGGTCCTCGGCGCGGCGTTCGCCACCTACGGCGGCTACGGTGACGCGTCCACGGCCATGGACGGCTTCCAGGCCGCCTTCGTGGTCGGCGCGATCGCCTCGGTGGTCGGCATGGTCGCCGCGCTGTTCGCGCCGGGCAAGAACCCGTCCGGCCAGGCGGCCCCGGCGGCGGCCGAGCCCGTCGGCGTGGAGACCGCCAAGTAAGCACGACGGTGTGCGGTGGTTCCGCCTCCCGCGGAACCACCGCATTCCCGAAGAAGCTTCCGCCTCCGTCCGTGGGGAGACTGTGCTTCCGATCGCGACGGACTGCGGAGGCGCGGCATGGCGACGAGGGACTCCCTGTACATCGGAGGGGAATGGGTCCCCTCGGGCGGAGGCACGGCGGCGGTGCTCTCCCCCGCCACCGGTGAACCGGTCGGCGCCGCACCCGTGTCGACGACGTCCGATGTGGACGCCGCCGTCGCCGCGGCGCGCCGCGCGCTGCGCTCGCCGGAGTGGGGTGGGCTCACCCCCGAGGAGCGGTCCGAGTCGCTCCTGCGCTTCGCCGACGAGCTGGAGAAGAACGCCCACGACCGCGCCGCGCTGACCAGCGCGCAGAACGGTCTCCCGATCACCGTGGCCACGATGGCCGAGGGTTTCGCGCCGATCAGCATCGTGCGCTACCACGCGGGCCTGGCGGCGAGCACGCCCGTGGAGGACCGCCGGCCGCGCGTCGACGGCGAGGGCGAGACCGTGGTGCGGCGCGAGCCGATCGGCGTGGTGGCCGTCGTCGTCCCGTGGAACTTCCCCCAGCCGCTCGCCATGTTCAAGGTCGCCGCCGCGTTGGCGGCGGGCTGCGCCGTGGTCCTCAAGCCCGCCGAGCAGACACCGCTGGGCGCCTTGGAACTGGCCGCCGCGGCGGATCGCGCCGGTCTGGGCGGCGCGCTGAACGTGGTCACCGGCGGGGCCGACATCGGCCGCCACCTGGTCGCCCACCCCGGGGTGGACCGCGTGGCGTTCACCGGTTCGACGCCCGTCGGCCGCGAGGTGGGCGAGGTGTGCGGGCGGTTGCTGCGCCGGGTGTCCCTGGCGCTGAGCAGCCGTTCGGCGGCCCTCGTCCTGGACGACGCCGACATCACGGCGGTCGGCCGGTCGCTGGGCGGCTCGATCTTCATGACCAACGGCTACACCTGCTACGCGGGCACTCGCGTGCTGGTCCCGGCGCGCCACCACGACGAGCTGGTCGAGGTCCTGGCGGGGGTGGCGTCGTCGTTGACGATCGGCGACCCGCTGGACCAGGCGACCCAGATGGGCCCCATGGTGTCGCAGGCGCACCGCGCCCGCGTGGAGTCCTTCGTGTCGGCGGGCAGGGCGTCCGGCGCGACCCTGGCGGCCGGCGGTTCGCGCCCCGACACCGACCGCGGCTGGTACGTCAGCCCGACGGTGTTCGGCGACGTGGAGGGCTCGTCGCCGATCGCGCGGGACGAGATCCTGGGCCCGGTCCTGACCGTGACCCCGTACCGCTCGCTCGAGGAGGCGGTGGCGATCGCGGAGGATTCGGACTACGGGCTGAGCGGCACCGTCTGGACGTCCGATGTGGACCGCGGCCTGGAGGTGGCGCGGACCGTCCGAACGGGAGCGATGGGCGTCAACTTCGTCGACCTGGACCTGGGCGCGCCGTACGGCGGGTTGTCGGCCAGCGGCCTCGGTTACGACCTGGGCCCGGAGGGTTTCGCGTCGTACTCGACCCTGAAGTCCATCTACCTCCCCCGCCGCTGAGCCCGTCCACTCGGGACGGTCCCGCCACGCGGCGGGACCGTCCTATCACGCGTTTGAGGAACATCGGAACGAAACCACCGCTAAGCACTGATCGTGCTGGTCAGGCGGCTGCTCCTTGTGGCCGGGGAGCCTGTTGGCGCGCCGGCCGGCCCGCTGACCAACGTTCAAGCACGGCACCTGCCGCTTCAGTTGGTGGTGTTCGCGACGCCGTATCTGGCTTCCATCATCAGTACGGCCTCGTCCACGACGTGTGCCGTCGATGCGTCGTCGGGAGACCAGTTCATGAGCAGCATCCGGGGCCAGAAGACGTAGTTGGAGATCATCCCGAGGAACTGGGTCGCGGCCAGCTCCGGGTCGTCCAGCTTCGCCGTTCCCAGGGCGTTCTCGGTGTCGAGATAGCGGCGCACCGAGTCGAAGTAGGGCATCTTGCCGTGCTCGAAGTGGGCCTCGCCCAACTCGGGGAAGCGCGGCAGTTCGGCGATGACGATGCGGAACAGGGCGGCCATGCCGGGCCGGGTGAGGAGGGCGACGTACCGGCGGCCGATGGCCGTCAGGCCCGCCCGCAGGTCGCCCGTCGGTGGGCGGAGGTCGCCTTCGTCCTCGAGCTTCCAGGACTCCGTCACGATCGCGTCGAACAGCGCCGCCTTGGTCGGGAACTGCTTGAACAGGGTCGCCTTCGACACCCCGGCCGCCTCGGCGACCTTGGCCAGTGACGTGCCGGCGTACCCGGCATCGAGGAACAGTCGGGTGGCGGCGTCGATGATGGCTGCCCGCTTCTGCTCGGCGACGCGCCGGTGATAGGTCGAGGGCTCCGTCGTCATGGACCTCATCCTACGCGAGGCGAGTCACTTGACTCACCATCTGTCGCGACCATAGCCTGATGGCGAGGTGAGTCACTCGACTCACCAATGTCAGGGAGGACCGCGTCATGGGACGCTTCGACAAGCAGACCGTTCTCGTCACCGGCGGCACCGGCGGGCAGGGCGCCGGCCACGTCCGGGCCTATCACCAGGAGGGAGCGAACGTCGTCATCGCCGCGCTCTCCGACGGGCCGGGCAAAGAACTCGCCGCCGAACTCGGCTCGCGGGCACTGTTCGTCCGCCTGGACGTCACCGACGAGGACGCCTGGGTCGCGGCGGTCACCGAGACCGAACGCCATTTCGGGCCGATCGCGGTGCTGGTCAACAACGCCGGCGTCCAGAACCCCGCGGCACCGATCGAGGCCGTCGAGCGGCTGGTCTGGGACCGCATCCTCGACGTCAACCTCACCGGCACGTTCCTCGGCATCAAGGCCGTGACCCCGTCACTGCGCCGCAACGGCGGCGGAGTGATCGTCAACATCGCCTCCACGATGGCCCACGTCGGCACCCCGCTCTACGCGCCCTACGTCGCCAGCAAATGGGCGCTGCGCGGGCTCACCAGGACCGCCGCGCTCGAACTGGGCCGGGACGGCATCCGGGTCAACTCCATCCACCCCGGCGTCATCTCCACCCCGTTGATCAACGAGCCGATCGCGGGCCGGCCGCCCATCGCCGACTTCTACTCGCCCGAGCCGTACGCCATCCCGCGGCTGGGAACCCCGGCCGACATCACCGCCCTGCTCCTCTACGTCACCTCGGCCGACGCCTCGTTCGTCACGGGCTCGGAGTTCGTCGCGGACGGCGGACTCCTGCTCGGCCCCGCCCTGCAACCCGACACGACGGCGGCATGACTGCGATCAGGCCGTGTCGGGGAAGTCGCCCAGCAGTCCTTCCGGGACCTCCAGCAGCCGGTCCAGGGCGTCGGTGTGCCGGAGCAGGCGGCGGCAGATCTCGTTGGCGCGTTCGGGCAGCCCGAGCACCTGCTCGGCCGTGAGCAGCCCTCGGGCGAGGTACCAGCCGGCGTGCTCGCCCACCTGCTCGACGCAGTGCAGCTCGTACAGGTCGGCGAGCAGCGGCCGGGACTCCTCGGGGAGCGTCGGGGCGTGCCACTCGGCGTGCAGGATCTCGGCGGCGCCGCGTGCCGCGTGGGTCTCGGCGTAGCGCTGGGCCAGTTCGGTCCGGTCGTTCCAGACGTCGAAGGGGACGGTGCCGTCCACGCGGTCCGCGCGCAGACCGGCGGTGAGCTCGGCGTGCAGCAGCCGTTCCCGGCCGCGCAGCAGCCTGCCCCACTCGTCCGGCGCGGCCTGCTCCTGCGGCGGGAGGTGGTCCGGGTCGGTGGCCATCGCCCAGGCGGCGTCCATCAGGATCAGCCGGTTGTCGCCGCCGGCGGACTGGAAGGCCATCGTCAGCCCCTGGTAGCCGATCAGCCGGTTCTCCGAGAAGAAGCCGACCGCGCCGCTCGCCGACCGGCACCGGTTCACCGCCGCGTCGGCGAGCACGCTGACCGTGACCTTGTTCAACCCCAGCTCGCGCTGCTCGGCGGCGGACAGGCCGGCGCCCGCACCGGCTCCCGGGATCGTCCAGCACCGCTCGGTGTCGCGGCGGGCGATGGCGGTCGCCGCGAGGGCGGCGGCCAGGGCGCCGAACAGCAGGCGTTGCTGGTTGAGGTGGTCGATGGCGGCGACGTTGCCGGCCAGCCGGTCGAGGGTGCGGCGGCGACGGGCGCGGGTCAGCGCGAGCGAGGAGCTCGCGCGGGCCACCGCCGCCAGCCCGGCGGTGATGGCGCCCCAGCCGAACCGGCCCATGCTCATGCTGCGGCGGCTGCGGGCCTCGGGCCCGCCCAGCGGGTCGTGGAACGAGCCGTCCTCGGCGATGGTCGCGCCGTCGGCGAGCCACCGCCGGTACGGCACCCGGACCCGGTCGAACCGGACGGTCGCGTAGTCCAGGGGCAGCAGCGCGGTCGGTGGCCGCGGCTCGATCGTGACGCCGGGGCACGGGCCGTCCTCGTCGCGCAGGGCGACGAGGAACAGCGCGGTCCCCCGGTCCGTGCCGTCGACCAGGAGCCTCGCGCTGACCACGGCGAGCCGGGCGATGCCGGCCGCGCCGGCGGTGGCGGGGTACTTCGCCGCCTCCGCGACCGGGGTGGACAGGACGAACTCGCGGGTGGCCGGGTCGTAGACCGCCTGGGTGTGGGTGCGGGAGTTGCTGTTGCCGTGGCCGAGCTCGGCCAGCAGCGCGCCGCCGATCCACCGGCCCGAGGCGAGCTCGGCCACGTCCGCCTGGTCCGCGCCCTGGTCCAGGGCGGCGCCCATGGCCATGCAGTGGTGCAGGAACATCGCGAAGAACAGGCTCGGGTCGGCCATCGCGGACAGTTCCAGCAGGGTGCGCAGCCGGGCGTGGTCGGCCAGCAGCGGCGTGTCGTCGCCCCGCTCGGCGTGCAGGCGACGCAGCCGCAGGTACGGCGAGGCCAGGTCCCCGGCGGGCGGCGACGGGGTCGGCGACGGGTCGGCGACCAGCGCGGCGAGGTCGCGGTCGGAGCGTTCGGGGACGCCGGTCACAGCAGCTTGTCCAGGGTGATCGGGAGGTCGCGGACGCGCTTGCCGGTGGCGTGGCGCACGGCGTTCGCCACCGCGGCGGCGGCGCCGGTGATGCCCACCTCGCCCGCGCCGCGGATGCCGAAGGGCATGGTCGGGTCCGGTTCGTCCAGGAAGGACACGTCGATCGGCGGGACGTCGGCGTGCACGGGGACGTGGTACTCGGCCAGGCTGGGGTTCATGATCCGCCCGGTGCGCGGGTCGACGAGCGCCTGCTCGGACAGGGCCATGCCCAGCCCCATCACGATCCCGCCGCGCAGCTGGCTGCCCGCCGTCTTCGGGTTGACCACGGTGCCGATGTCGAACACGCCGACCCACCGCGACACCCGCACCTCGCAGGTCTCCGGGTCGACCCGCACCTCGCAGAAGTGCGCGCCCGTGGCCGCCCTCACCAGGTGCTGGTCGCGCATCATCATCGCCATGAACCGCTCGGAGCCGGTCATGCGGCCGGCCGGGGTCTCCGGTCCGACGGCGGCCTCGACGTGCGGCACGCCGGCGTTGCGGATGATCTCGGCGGGGCTGTCGCCGCCGGTCCGCTCGGCCAGGGCGCTCAGCGACCGCTTGATCTCCGCGGTCGCCTCCAGCACCGCGCCGGCGATGCTCGCGGTCTGGATGGACACGTTCGCGCCCGGCGACGGCGGCAGCGCCGAGTCGCCGTACTCCACCCGGACGGCGTCGACCGGCACGCCGAGCGCGTCGGCCGCGACCTGGGCCTGCGCGGTCGCCGCGCCCATGCCCATCTCCTGGAAGCCGCAGCGCAGCAGCACGGTCCCGTCGGCCGACAGCCGCACCGTCACGTCCGCCGGGAACTGGTACGACGGGTGGTAGGCGGACGCCACACCGGTGCCGACCAGCCACCGCCCGTCCCGCGTCGTGCCCGGCCGCGGGCTCCGCTCGTGCCAGCCGAACCGGGCCGCGCCCCGCGCGTAGACCTCGCGTTGCCGCCGGCGGGCGAACTCCCTGCCGTCCAGCGGGTTCACGTCCGGTTCGTTGCGCATCCGCAGCTCGACCGGGTCCACGTCCAGCTCGTAGGCGAGTTCGTCGATCGCGGACTCCAGCGCGAACGAGCCGATCGCCGCGCCCGGCGCCCGCATGAAGGCGTTCGACACCAGGTCCACCTGCACCAGGAGCTGGCGGGTGAGGAGGTTGTCGGCGGCGTAGGCGTGCCGGGACTGCTCGGTGATCTGCTCGGGGATGCCGCCGACGTGGCCGATGCGGCTGGTGCTCGTGTGCACCAGCGAGGTCAGCCTGCCGTCCCGGGTCGCGCCGAGGGCGACCCGCTGGATCGACGGAGTCCGGCCGCCCACGGTGCGGTACACCCCTTCGCGGGTGAGCGCCAGCCGGACCGGCCGGCCGGTCGCGCGCGCCGCCAGCGCGGCGAGGACGGTGCCGGGCCAGATCGAGCCCTTGCCGCCGAACGCGCCGCCGACGAAGGGCGCGAGCACCCGCACGTTCTCGGTGGGGACGCCGAAGCTGACCGCGAGGTGGGTGCGGAACCAGTCGATCGACTGCGTGGAGTCGTGCACGGTCAGCCGGTCGCCGTCCCACACCGCGGTCGTGGCGTGGGGTTCGATGGCGTTGTGCTGGTGCTGCGGGGTGGTGAACCGCAGGTCCACCGCGACCGGCGCGACCGCCAGCGCCGCCTCCGCGTCGCCCTTGCCCGCCTCGCCCTGCGTCAGCGGGCTGTCGGGTTGCGGCCACGCGCCCGGCTCCGCCGCCGCGAAGTCCACGGCGGCGTCGGAGGTCTCGTACTCGACGCGGACGAGGGCGGCGGCCTCCTGCGCGGCGGCCAGGGTCTCCGCGACGACGACCGCGATCGGCTCCCCGTCCCAGTGCACCTCGTCGGTTCCCAGGTAGCGGACGAAGGTGCCGGTGAACAGCGTGTTGAAGTCGAGGGGGTTGATCTCGGGCGGCGGTTGCAGCGGCGGCGCGTTCCGGTGGGTGAGCACGGCCACCACGCCGGGCACCGCGGTCGCCGCGGCGGTGTCCAGGGCGGTGATCCGGCCCCGGGCGATCGTCGCGTGCACGAGCGCGGCGTGCGTGAGGCCGGGGTGGGAGTGCTCGGCGGCGAACCGGGCGGCGCCCGTCGTCTTGGCGTCGCCGTCGACGCGGTCGAGCGGTTGTCCGATGACGGTCATGCCGCGCTCCCGCCGGTGAGCAGTCGCCGCAGCGTTGTCACGACGGTGCGCCGCGCGAGTTCGACCTTGAAGGCGTTCTGGGCGGTGGCGGTGGCCGAACGCAGCTCCACGTCGGCCGCCAGTCGGAACGACTCGTCGGTGGCGGGGCGGCCGAGCAGCGTGCGCTCGGCCTCGGTGGCACGCCAGGGTTTCGTGCCCACGCCGCCGAGCGCGAGCCGGACCTCGGTGACCACGCCGTCCTCCACCCGCAGCGCCGCGGCGACCGAGACGAGGGCGAACGCGAAGGCCGCCCGGTCGCGCACCTTGCGGTAGCGCGAGTTCGCCGCGACGGGCGCGGGCGGCAGCTCGACGGCCGTGATCAGCTCGTCCGCGGCGAGCGCCGTCTCGACGTGCGGCGCGTCGCCGGGCACGCGGTGGAACTCGGCGATCGGGATGCGCCGCGTGCCGCGCGTGCTCTGCACCTCGACGGTCGCGTCGAGCAGCACCAGCGCGACGGCCATGTCCGAGGGGTGGGTCGCGATGCAGTGCTCGCTCACGCCGAGCACGGCGCTGCCCCGGGAGAACCCGCCGATCGCGTCGCAGCCGCTGCCGGGGGCGCGCTTGTTGCACCGCGCGGCCTCGTCGTAGAAGTACAGGCACCGGGTGCGTTGCAGCAGGTTGCCGCCGACCGTGGCCATGTTCCGCAGCTGCGGGGACGCCCCGTTGAGAATCGCCTGCGCCAGCACGGGATAGCGGGTCCACACCAGCGGGTCGGCGGCGACGCCGCTGTTGGTCGTGAGCGCGCCGATGCGCAGTCCGCCGTCGGGCAGTTCCTCGACGCCGGACATCGGCAGCCGGCTGATGTCCACCACGGTGTCGGGCTGCTCGATCCGCTCGCGCATGAGGTCGACCAGGTTCGTGCCGCCGGCGAGGAACTTCACGCGGTCCCCGTCCGCGACCGCCCGCAACGCGGTGGCCGTGTCCGGCGCGGCGACGTAGGCGAACGACTTCATTCCGCGACCTCGCGGATCGCCGCGACGATGCCGTTGTAGGCGCCGCACCGGCACAGGTTGCCGCTCATCCGCTCCCGGACCTCCTCGTCGGACAGCTCCGCGCCGGGCAGCTCGTCGGTGACCGCGCTGGGCATGCCGTTCTTGTGCTCGTCGAGCATCCCGATCGCCGAGCAGATCTGGCCGGGCGTGCAGTAGCCGCACTGGAGCCCGTCGGCCCGCACGAACGCCCGCTGCAACGGGTGGTCGACGCCTTCGATGGTGGTGATCTCCCGGCCCGCGTACTGCACCGCGAGCGCGAGGCACGAGTTGATCCGCTCGCCGTCGGACAGCACCGTGCACGCGCCGCACGCGCCCTGGTCGCAGCCCTTCTTCGTGCCGGTCAGCCCGAGGTGGTCGCGCAGCGCGTCGAGCAGGCTCACGTGTGGCTGGATGTCCAGCCGGTGCTCGGATCCGTTGATCCGCAGCGCGATCTCGACCATTTCTTCCCCTCCGGGCCGCTCGTCGCCCGAAGCTAGTTCGCGGCGCCTGAGGGGGTCTACTCGCAGCTTGCGCAATCCGGGAGTAGCCCCCGGGCGACCAGAGCGCCGCCGCCGGCCGCCGAACACGGCGTTCCGCGGCCGATCGGACCGGGTAACCGGCGGATCACCTCGTGGGAAAGGATGACCCGCATGATCGTTCCCCTGGACCTCGCCGACGACGAGACGGCGAAGGCGGTGCACCGGATCGCGACGCTGTCGTACGCGGTCGAGGCTGAGTTGATCGGCAGCACGGCGATACCCGGGCTGCACGACTCGGTGGAGGACATCCGGAGACTGCCGCTGCGGTGGCTGGGCGGGTACGTCGACAACGACCTGGTGGCGTTCGTCGGCTACGCGAAGGTCGACGGCGTGCTGGACATCGACCGGCTGTGCGTGGCGCCGAGCCACTTCCGGCTCGGGTTCGCCAGGCGGCTGGTGGAGCAGGTGCTGGCCGAGGGCGGGCCGGCGATCGTGTCGACGGGTGCGGCGAACGCGCCCGCCATCGCGTTGTACGAGGGGCTGGGGTTCCGGTTGGTCGACACGGTGGTGGTCGAGGGCGGGTTGCGGATCGCCCAGTTCGGGCATCCGGGGTCGATCTAGGACGGATCCTGTCCTACCCGGGTCCTAGGGTCGGTGGTGTGACCGAGATCGAAGAGTTCCGCATCGCCCTCCCGCAGGCCGACCTGGACGACCTCGCCGACCGCCTCGCCCGCGCCCGCTGGGTGCGGCCGCTGCCCGGCGAGGGGTGGGAGCGCGGCGTGCCGGTGGACTACCTGCGGGACCTGGCCGAGTACTGGCGCACGGGGTTCGACTGGCGCGCGCACGAGGCGCGGCTGAACGCCTTCCCGCAGTTCACCACCGAGGTCGACGGGCTGGACGTGCACTTCCTGCACGTCCGCAGCGACAACCCCGACGCGTTGCCGCTGCTGCTGGTGCACGGGTGGCCGAACACGTTCGTCGAGTTCGTGGACGCGTTGGCGCACTTGCGGGACTTCCACGTGGTGGTGCCGAGCATCCCGGGCTTCGGGTTCTCCGGGAAGCCGACCGGTCCGTTCGACGTCGCCCGCGCGGGCCGGATGTTCGCCGGGCTGATGGCGCGGCTGGGGTACGGGCGGTACGGGGTGCAGGGAGGTGACCTCGGCGCCTACCTCGCGCCCGAGGTGGCGAAGGCCGCGCCGGAGCACGTGGTCGGCGTGTTCGTCAACGGCGGTCTGGGGTTCCCGACCGAGGCGGACCTGCCGACGTTGACCGAGGACGAGCGCGAGTTCTACTGGCAGGTGCAGGGTTGGGCCCGCGCCGGGGTGGACCACCACGCGTTGCTGCGCGCCGCGCCGCAGACCTTCGCGCTGGGCTGGCACGACTCGCCGGTGGCGCTGCTGGCGTGGTTGATGCAGAAGTTCCGGGAGTTCACCATCGCGGTCGACTCGCCGGAGCAGGCGATCGACCGCGACCTGCTGCTGGTCAACGCCACGCTGTACTGGCTGACCGGCACGGCGGGGTCGTCGTCGTGGTTCATGTACGACAACGAGCGGTTCGGGTGGCCGGAAGGGCAGAAGCTGGTGCCGACGGGCGTCTACAGCGGTCCGCCCGCGATCCGGCGGCTGGCCGAGCGGCACAACGACATCGTGCACTGGCCGCAGGCCAAGCCGGGCGGGCACTTCGTGGCGCTGGAGGTGCCCGGGGCGTTCGCGGCCGAGGTGCGCGCGTTCTTCGGGAAGGTGCGGTGAACCGCGTGCTCGGCCGGCGGTTGCGCCGGCACTCGCTGCTGGCGCGGTCGGCCGACCCGGTTGAGGTGGTGCGGGCGATGTGCGGCGCGCACGCCCAGGTGATGTCGGCGGCGGAGTTGTCGATCGGGCTCCGCACGACGCTGACCCGGCAGCAGGTGCGGGACGCGGTGTGGGTGGACCGGACGTTGGTGAAGACGCGCGGGCCGCGCGGCACGGTGCACCTGCTGCCCGCCGCGGACCTGCCGATGTGGACGGGCGCGCTGGCGGAGCTGCCGCAACGGCTGAAGCTGCTGACCGAGGAGCAGACGGCCGAGGTGGTGGCGGCGATCGCGGACGCGTTGCGCGACGACGAGCTGACCGGTGACGAGCTGACGGAGAGGGTGGTCGCGCGCACCGGCGCGTGGGCGGGCGACCGGGTGATGGAGGCGTTCGGCGGGACGCCGTGGCCGCGGTGGGTGGAGGCGATGGGCGTGGCGTCGAACCTCGGCGCGATGTGCTTCGCGCCGAACAAGGGCCGCAAGGCCGCCTACACGAGCCCGCAGCGGTGGCTGCCGGGTTTCGCGCCGGCCGCGAACGGCGCGGTCGAGCTGCTGCACGCCTACCTGCGGTCCTACGGGCCGGCCACGCCGGCGCACTTCGCGAAGTGGCTGGCCGCGCCCAAGCGGTGGGTGGACGAGCTGTTCGAGCGGGCCGACCTGGAGCAGGCGGACGGCGGGTGGGTGGTGCGCGGCGACACGTCGTGGCCGGACGAGCCGCCGGCCGGGGTGCGGCTGCTCCCCTACTTCGACGCCTACGTGGTGGGCAGCCACCCGCGTGAGGTGGTGTTCCCGGGTCGGGCGTCCGAGCGGGCGCTGTCGGGCGGGCAGGCGGGGAACTTCCCGGTGCTGCTGGTGGACGGCGTGGTGGCCGGGGTGTGGCACCAGAAGCGGTCGGGTCGGCGGATCGCGGTCACGGTCGAGCCGTTCGCGCCGCTGTCGCCCGCGCACTCGGCCGAGCTGGACCGCGAGGTGGCGTGGGTCGGCGAGTTCCTGGAGGGGCGGCCGGAGCTGACCGTCGGCACGGTGTCGGTCGGCGGGCACGCCTGACCGGACGCCGGGCGGGCCACCTCGCACAGGCGAGGGCCTGCCCGACGTCCGGGTGCTCAGGCGGCGGCGCCGAACCACGTGGGCAGGTGCCCGACCAGGTCGTCCTGGTCCTCGCCGACCCACGCCACGTGCCCGTCCGGTCGCAGCAGCACGGCGGGCGCGTCGAGTTCCTCGCTGACGTCGACGACGTGGTCGACGCGGTCCGCCCAGCCCGCGACGGAGAGCCGGCCGGTCTGGTCGAGCAGCAGGCCGCGGCCCTCGTGCATCAACCCGTACAGGCGCCCGTCCTCGAGCCGCACGTCGCGCAGGCGTCGGCCGAGCAGCTCGTGCCCCTCGCCGAAGTCGTAGCGGATCGCGGTCGCGGTGATCTTCTCGGTCAGGTGGCGGTTCACCTCGTCGAAGTCCATCAGCTCCGCCACCAGCCGGCGCACCGCCCGTGCCCCCGGTTCGAGGGACATCAGCTGCATCTGCGCGCGCGTGTTGTCCAGCACCGCGGCCGCCACCGGGTGCCGTTCGGCGTGGTAGCTGTCCAGCAGGCCCTCCGGAGCCCAGCCGTCGACCTCCGCGGCCAGCTTCCAGCCCAGGTTGAACGCGTCCTGCAGGCCCAGGTTGAGGCCCTGACCGCCGACCGGCGGGTGGACGTGCGCGGCGTCGCCCGCCAGCAGGACCCGGCCGGTCCGGTAGCGCTCGGCCTGCCGGGTGGCGTCGCCGAAGCGGGAGAGCCACCGCGGCGAGCGCACGCCGAAGTCGGTGCCGGCGACCACCCGCAGCCGGTGCTTGAACTCCTCCAGGGTCGGCGGGACCGTGCGGTCCTCGGCCACCCCTTCGGCGGGCACGACGACGCGGTGCGTCCCGTCCCCCAGCGGCATGAGGCCGAACCGGGTCTGGGTCTTGCGGACCTCCGCCATCACGGCGGCCACCGTCTCCGGTGACGCGGTCACCTCCATCTCGCCCAGCAGCGTCTCGACCCTGCTCGGCTCGCCGGGGAAGTCCACGCCGAGCAGCTTGCGCACCGTGCTGCGGCCGCCGTCGCAGCCGACGAGGTAGCGCGTGCGCAGCCGGGCGCCGTCCGCCAGCTCGACGGTCACGCCGTCGTCGTCCTGGCTCAACCCGACCACTTCGCCGCCGCGTCGGATCTCCGCGCCCAGTTCGGTGGCGCGTTCGGCGAGCAGGCGGTCGGTGACCGGCTGCGGGATGCCGAGGACGTACGGGTGGGCGGTGTCGAGCCCCTGCGGCGGCGGCTTGGGGATGCCGGCGAAGAACCCGCCGATCGGGTGCTGCTGCCCGAGGGGCAGGAACCGCTCCAGCAGACCGCGCTGGTCCATCACCTCCACGCTGCGGGCGTGCAGGCCGAGCGCCCGGACGACCTTCGTCGGCTCGGGCTCCTTGTCCAGCACGAGCACGTGCACGTCGTGCAGCCGCAGTTCGCCGGCCAGCATCAGGCCGGTCGGTCCGCCGCCCACGACGATCACGTCGATCATGAAACCCCCTGTTTCCCCACCCGGGTCGCCTGTCGGCCGGCCGTTCCACCGCTCGTGGAACCTCCGCGTTTCCGCAGGTCCCGGCTTCGAGGGGAGAGTGTGCGGCACGACGGGGGCCTTGCCGCAAGACCCCCGGTGCGCTATACGTTGAGAGTGGCAAGGAGTGGTGTTCCTCCTTGCCTTCGTCATGTGCGGGGTCCGCGACCGGTCAACGTTGGCCTGGCCAACAAGTCGGTAGAGTGCGGTCATATGGAGACCTCAGGCGCGCCCCGGCGGCTGCGCGGCACGACGAGTTGGCTGCTCGGCCAGGCCACGACGCACGCGGCCCGGCTGGTGTCGGAGGCGTTGGGCGCGGTCGGCGCGCGGCGCTACCACTACTCGCTGCTGGCCGCGCTGGACGAGTTCGGCCCGGCCAGCCAGGCGGAGCTCGGGCGGCGTGGCGGGCTGGACCGCAGCGACGTGGTGGCCACCGTGAACGAGTTGGCCGAGAAGGGCGCCGTGGAGCGCCGCCCGGACCCGGACGACAAGCGGCGCAACATCGTCAGCATCACCCCGTCGGGTGTGGCCCACCTGCGTCACCTGGACCGCGTGGTGGGGCAGGCTCAGGAGACGCTGCTGGCCCCGTTATCCGCGGCGGAGCGGGAGGAGTTGGTGCGGGTGCTGAACGTGGTCCTGGAGCACCAGGGATGACCGGGTCGATGCGCGCGGTCGTGTTGAGCGGGCCCGGTCCGGTGGAGAACCTGGCCGTGGCGGAGCTGCCGGTGCCGCAGCCTCCGCCGGGGTGGGTGCGGGTGAAGGTGGGCGCGTTCGGGCTGAACCGGTCCGAGCTGCACACCCGCTTGGGCCTGGCGGAGGGCGTGACGTTCCCGCGCGTGCCGGGCATCGAGGCGGTGGGTGTCGTGGACAGCGACTGCGACCTGCCACCTGGGCAGCGGGTGGCGGCGATGATGGGCGGCATGGGGCGGGTGTTCGACGGCGGGTACGCCGAGTACACCGTCGTGCCGCGCGAGGTGCTGATCCCGTTCGCCTCGGACCTGCCGTGGGAGGTGCTGGGCGCGGTGCCGGAGACGTTGCAGACCGCGTACGGCTCGCTGACCACGGGCCTGGACCTGCGGGCGGGGCAGTCGCTGCTGATCCGAGGCGGCACGTCGGCGCTCGGTTTCGCCGCCACCGCGCTGGCCGTCGACCTCGGCGCGACGGTGCTGGCCACGACCCGCCGCGCGGACCGGCTCGACGTGCTGCGCGAGCACGGCGTGGCGCACCCGCTGCTGGACGACGGCACGGTCGCCGGCCGGGTGCGCGAGCTGTTCCCCGACGGGGTGGACGCGGCGTTGGAGCTGGTCGGCACGCCCACGTTGCCGGACACGCTGGCGGCGACGAGGGTGCACGGCACGGTGTGCTTCACCGGGATGCTGTCGAACGAGTGGATCGTGCCCGACTTCTACCCGATCGGGTACCTCCCCAAGGGCGTGCGGCTGACCGCGTACGGCGGCGAGAGCTCCGACCTGCCCGCGGAGGTGCTGCAACGGTTCCTCGACCAGGTCGCGGGCGGCGAGGTGTCGCTCGGCCCGACCACGGTCTACCGGTTGGAGGAGATCCGGCAGGCGCACGACGACCTGGAGCACGGCCGCCGGGTCGGCAAGCTCGTCGTGCTGCCCTGAGAATCTTTTTTCCCGCGTCGTGTCGATGTGGTGCTCCGCCGTTCGTGTAGGGGGTGCGGAGTCACCCCGACCTGAGGAGCACGAGATGACCCAGTACCTGATCAGCGTGATCGAGCCGACCGGCTACGACATCCCCGAGCCGGAGGTCCTGGAGCGGATCATGAAGGACGTCCAGGCGGTGGACGCCGACATGCGGGAGGCCGGTGTGTGGGTGTTCGCGGGCGGTCTGCACGCCCCGGAGACGGCGACCACGCTGCGCCCGGACGCGAACGGCGAGCTGGTCGTGACCGACGGGCCGTTCACCGAGAGCAAGGAGCACATCGGCGGGTTCAACATCATCGACGTGCCGGACCTGGACGCGGCGCTGGAGTGGGGCCGGCGGATGAGCGTGGCGTGCACGCTGCCGGTCGAGGTGCGGCCGTTCCAGGACTTCGCCGGCTGACGTGACGGCGGTCGAACGGGTCTTCCGGGCGGAGTACGGCCGGTCGGTGGCGGTCCTGGTCCGCGTCTTCGGCGACATCGACGTCGCCGAGGAGGCGGTCCAGGACGCGTTCGCCGAGGCCGTGCGGCGGTGGCCGGAGACCGGTGTGCCGCCGAGCCCGGCGGGCTGGATCATCACCACGGCCCGCAACCGGGCGATCGACCGGCTGCGCCGGGAGTCCACGCGGGACTCCCGGCAGGCCCAGGCCGCGCTGCTGCACGCCCGTGACGAGCACGTGGAGGTGGACGCGGTGGGCGACGACCGGCTGCGGTTGATCTTCACGTGCTGCCACCCGGCGTTGAACCAGGCGGCACGGGTGGCGTTGACGTTGCGGCTGCTCGGCGGGCTGTCCACGGCGGAGATCGCGCGGGCGTTCCTGGTGCCGGAGCCGACGATGGCGCAGCGGCTGGTGCGCGCGAAGGCGAAGATCCGGGACGCGCGGATCCCGTACCGGGTGCCGGGCGAGGCGGAGCTGCCCGACCGGCTGCGCGCCGTGCTGGCGGTGGTGTACCTGGTGTTCAACGAGGGGTACTCGGCCAGTTCGGGTGCGGAGCTGGTGCGCGGGGACCTGTGCGCGGAGGCGGTGCGGCTCGGGCGGGTGCTGGCGGAGCTGATGCCCGACGAGCCGGAGGTCGTCGGGCTGCTGGCGCTGATGCTGCTGGTGCACGGTCGCAGCCCGGCGCGCACCGACCGCGACGGCCGCCTGGTGCGGTTGGCCGACCAGGACCGCTCGCTGTGGGACCGGGCGATGGTGGCCGAAGGGCGGGAGCTGGTGCGGCGCTGCCTGCGCCGCGGCCGGCCCGGCCCCTACCAGGTGCAGGCGGCGATCAACGCGGTGCACAGCGACCCGCCGCCGACGGACTGGCGGCAGGTCGTGCGGCTGTACGACCACCTGTCCTCCTTGACACCGAGCCCCGTGGTGGCGTTGAACCGGGCCGTCGCGGTGGCCGAGGTCGACGGGCCGGAGGCGGCGTTGGCGCTGGTCGACGGCCTGGCGCCCGCCGGCGGGTCGGGTCGCTCGGGCATGGCGGGCTACCACCTGTTCCACGCCGTGCGCGCGGACCTGCTGCACCGCCTCGGCCGGGGTCCGGACGCGGCGCGGGCGTACCGGCGGGCGTTGGCGCTGGCGGGCAACGACGCCGAGCGCGACCTGCTGCGCCGTCGGCTCAGCGCAGTCGCCGGATCAGATCGGCCACCTCCCGCGGGGTGAAGTCGAGCGACACGACGCCGACGGTCAGCTCGATGCTGCACCGCGTCGGGTCGGACGAGGCCCTGGGCCGCCGCGGCAGCTCGACGCCGCTCTCGGCGAGGATCCGCTGGGCCGCGGCGACGACGGCGTCCTTGGGCGCGGGGATGTGGACGTGGAACATCGGGGTCTGGGGCACGAGCGGGCGGGTGGTCGCGTACCCGTCGGCGTTGATCGCGGCGGCGAGGGCCACGGCGTGGTCGCGGAACTCGGCCATCCTGGGCAGCACCTCGTCCAGCCCCATCAGGGCGGTCACGGCGGCCGGCCACGAGTCGGGGGTCGCGCCGCCGAGCCTGCGCCGCCACACGGACGCGGCGTCGATCGTCGCCCGGTCACCCGCGAGGACCGCGCCGCGCACGCCTTCGAGGCCTTTGTAGAGGGAGACGTAGACGGTGTCGAACAGGTCGGCGATCTCGGCGAACGGCCGCTCGTAGTAGGTCTGCGCCTCCCACAGCCGGGCGCCGTCCAGGTGCGTCGCGGCGCCGCCGTCGCGTGCCCACTTCGTCTGCGCGACCAGGTCGTCCCAGGTGGGCAGGAGGCCGCCGAGGTCGCGCTGGGGCAGTTCGAGGAGCAGGGCGGCGATCGGTTCGCGGACCTCGGCGAGGTCGTCCAGGGTGATCAGGTCCTCGCGGTCGCCGACGGTCCGGTGGCGCAGGCCGTGCACCGCGCTGTAGCCCTGCTCCTCCCAGACCGCGAGGTGGCTCTGGGGGTGTGCGGCGAACGTGCGGCGGCCGGTGCGTTCGGCGTGCACGCGCAACGCGGTCTGCTGCGCCATCGTGCCGGTGGGGAAGAACAGGGCGGCGGGTTTGCCGAGCAGGTCGGCGATCCGTTGTTCCAACCGCGTGGTCGGCTCGTCCGGCGGGAGGCCGGGCTCGACGCGGTCGAGCATGCGGCGCAGCACCGCGTGCGGGTCCTGGCGGAGCCGGGAGTGCTGGACCAGGGAACGCCGGATCTCGGAGGTCATGGCGGGAGTCTGGGTGTTGCCGCCAGCTGTGTGCAACAACGTTCCCCAGTCGGCTGACTGATTCGGGCGCCGGTGCGCCGCGCCTAGCGTCGCCGGCATGGAACTGACTCGACCCGACGCCGAACTCGTCCTCCTCCACCGCGGCCGCGTGCCGTTCGAGCCGCGGCCGGGCGCGTTGCTCGACGCGCGGTGGCTGGAGCAGGTGGACGGTGCCGGCGTGGTGACCTATTCGCAGTGGTCGGGCCCGGTGGAGGCGGGCGACGCGGTCGCCTACCGGCGCTACCGGTCCGGTCGGGAGGCCGCCGAGGACCGGACGGTCGGGTGCGTGGTGCTGGTGTCGGTGGAGTTCGACCGGCCGGGGGTCGCCGAGGAGTGGGTCGACCTGGTGTTCACCGCGCTGGCCGCCGAGGGGGACCTGCACCCCGGCGGGATCTCGGCGCACTTCCACGTGAGCCTGGACGGGCTGCGGGTGCTGAACTACGCGGAGTGGACGTCGCCGGAGGCGCACGAGGAGGCGATGGCCCGCGGCAACGGGTCGGTGGGCGTGTCGGAGCCGTGGGAGCGTGTGCACTCGTTCACCGGTCTGACGCGGAGCGACGTCCGGCGCTACCGGGTCGTCGGCGATACTGGCGGCCATGGGGAAGACCTATGAACGGATCGAAGGACGCCTGCGCGAGTTCATCGAGCAACAGCCGGTGTTCTTCACCGCCACCGCGCCGCTGGCCGCCGACGGGCACGTGAACCTGTCGCCGAAGGGCCGCCGGGGGACGTGGCGGGTGCTCGACGAGCAGCGGGTGGCGTACCTGGACTTCGGCGGCAGCCACGCCGAGACCATCGCCCACCTGCGGGAGAACGGGCGGATCACGCTCATGTGGTGCGCGTTCGACGGTCCGCCGAACATCGTGCGCGTGCACGGCACGGGTGAGCCGGTGTTCCGGGACGACCCGAGGTTCGGCGAGCTGGTGGCCGGGTTCGGTGACGCGGACGGGCCGGCGTTGCGCGCGGTTGTCGTGGTGACCGCGAAGCTGATCAGCGACACGTGCGGCTTCGCCGTGCCGTTCATGGACTACCGGGGCGAGCGGACGCTGCACGAGGAGTACTTCGGCCGCAAGACGGACGAGGAGTTCGCCGCGTACTGCGAGGGCAAGGACTTCAACGCGGTCAGCATGGACGGCCTGCCCGCGCTGCCCCTCCCCCTGCCGCCGCGCTAGTCCCCGTCGCCCGCCGCCGGAAATCGTGCCGTCGTCGGGAGGAGGCTGTGGCACCGTCTGCGCCGTGACCAAGTACCTGTTCTTCTGGGGCCACGAGGCGCGGCCGGGCGCGCCGGTCGGCAAGCAGTGCCTGAGCCAGTGGTGGGAGGCGCCGTTCACCGTCGACGGCCGCACCTACCGGACCGCCGAGCACTTCATGATGTGCGGCAAGGCGCTGCTGTTCGGCGACGAGGACGTCGCGGAGCGGGTGCTCGCGGCGCGCACGCCCGGTGAGGCGAAGGCGCTGGGCCGCCGGGTGCGCGGGTTCGCCGAGGACCGGTGGGTGGCGCACCGGCTGGACATCGTCGTGCGGGGCAACCTGGCGAAGTTCGGCGCGCACGACGACCTGCGCGCGTTCCTGCTGGCCACCGGGGACCGGGTGCTGGTGGAGGCGAGCCCGCTGGACCGGGTGTGGGGCATCGGCCTGGCCGCCGACGACGAGCGGGCGGCCGACCCCGCGTCCTGGCTGGGGCTGAACCTGCTGGGCGAGGCCCTGATGGAGGTGCGCACCCGGCTCCGTCGGGGGTGACCGCGTCACCCGATGAGTGCGAACCGGTGGGCGCGGGCCGGCCGGTTGGGTCGGTTCGCGTCCCGATTGGTGGAATTTCGATCTACGCTGTCTGAGCGGCGAGTGGCGCCGATCACCTCGGGAAGGGGGCGGTCGTGCTGGTCGAGGCTCGGCGGAACCGCGGCGCCCTGCGCCGGGTGACGGGTCTTGCGCGCAGCACGCCGGGCAGGTTGAGCCTGCTGGCCCTGCTGCTGGTGGTGGTGAGCCTGCTGGTCGGGGCGTTGACCGCGACGTCGGTGCAGCGCCGGTCGGACGCGCTGGAGGCGTTGGCCGACCGCAGCGAGCCGCTGGCGTTCGCCGCCCAGGAGGTCTACCGGGCGATGGCGGACGCGGACGCCACGGCGTCGAGCGCGTTCCTGTCCGGCGGGGTGGAGTCGGCCGCGCTGCGCGGCCGGTACGAGGCGGACGTGGCGAAGGCCGCCGCGGCGTTGTCGGCGGCGACGAGCGAGATCACCCGCTCCCCCGAGCTGACCGAGGCGCTGTCGACGTTGTCGGGCCAGCTGCCGGTGTACACGGGCCTGGTCGAGACGGCCCGCGCGCACAACCGGCAGGGCAACCCGGTGGGCGCGGCGTACCTGCGCGAGGCGTCGGCGTTGATGCAGACGCGGCTGCTGCCCGCGGCGCGCGAGCTGTACGGGGTGGAGACCGGCAAGGTGATGGGCGACCTGGAGGACGCCGGGTCGCTGCCGTGGCTGGAGCTGCTGCTGGGCGTGCTCGTGCTGGTGGTGCTGGTGTTCGCGCAGCGGTACCTGACCCGCCGGACGAACCGGGTGCTCAACCCGGGGCTGGTGGTGGCGACCGCGTTGACCGCGGTCTCGCTGCTGTGGGTGCTGGCGGCGAGCCTGCTGGTGGTCTACAACGCCTCGGCGAGCAAGAACGAGGCCACGCTGGTCGACCTGCTCGCGCGGGCCCGGATCGCGACGCTGACCGCGCGCGGCGACGAGACGTTGACGCTGGTGGCGCGCGGCAGCGGCACGACCTACGAGGCGGAGTACGTCGAGGCCGACAAGGTGCTGGACGACCTGCTGGGCCGGGTGCGGGTGCTGAACCCGACGCCGCCGGTCCTCGAGGCGGCGGAGCACCACGGGCGGTGGCGGGAGGCGCACCGCGAGGTCCGCCGGGCCGACGACGAAGGCGACTACACGGCGGCCGTGGCGTTGGCGCTGGGTCGCGACGGGCAGGGCGCGGCGACGGCGTTCGACGCGTTGGACTCGGACCTGGTGGAGGCGATCGGCGCGGCGCGGGCGGAGTTGACCGAAGGGATCGGACGGGCGCGGGCCGCGTTGGGCGGGGTGGTGCCCGCGGTGGTCGTGCTGGCGCTGTTGGCGGCGGCGGCCTCGGTGTTCGGGTTGTGGCAGCGGCTGAAGGAGTACCGATGAGACGGCTGCTCGCGGTGCTCGTGGTGGTGCTGGCGGCGGCGTGCGCGCCGGTGCCCAGTGGCGCGCCGCCGATCGGCGGTGGTTCGCCGGTGCCGCCTCGGCCGGCGGAGGCGGTGGAGCTGACCGAGCCGCCCAGCACCGCGGACGTGCCGCCGGCGTCGTGCGACCCGACGGCGAGCCTGCGCCCGACCGGGCCGCTGCCGCCGCCGGGGCAGATGCCGGCGGGGTCGACCATGGCGCAGATCCAGGCGCGCGGCCGGCTGGTCGTCGGCGCGGATCAGAACTCGTACCTGATGGGGTTCCGCAACCCGTTCTCGGGCGAGTTGGAGGGCTTCGACGTCGACTTGGCGCGCGAGGTGGCGCGGGCGATCTTCGGCGACCCGGGCGCGATCCAGTTCACGGTGCTGACCTCCGAGCAGCGGATACCGACGTTGGAGCGGCACGAGGTCGACATCGTGGTGCGGACCATGACGACGACGTGCGAGCGCTGGCAGAAGGTGAACTTCTCGACGGTGTACCTGCAGGCGGGGCAGCGGGTGCTGGTGCCGTCGAACTCCGACGCCACGGGCATCGAGTCGCTCGGTGGCAAGCGGGTGTGCGCGACGAAGGGGTCGAGCTCGCTGGCCAACGTGGCCGCCGCGGCGTCGAGGCCGGTGCCCGTGTCGGTGACGCACTGGACGGACTGCCTGGTGATGCTGCAGCAGGGCCAGGTGGACGCGATCTCCACGGACGACACGATCCTGGCCGGGTTCGCCGCGCAGGACCCGTACACGAAGGTGGTGGGTCCGCAGTTCGCCGCCGAGCCGTACGGGATGGCGATCCCGAAGGCCGACGAGGACTTCGTGCGGTTCGTCAACGCGCTGCTGGAGCGGCTGCGGGCGGACGGCACGTGGGCGCGGATCCACCAGCGGTGGCTCGGTGATCCGCCGGCCCCGCCCGTCGCGGTGTACCGGGACTGACGTGGACACCCTGGACGAGGAGCTGGCGGCGTTCCGGCGGGAGAGCGACCGGGTGGCCGAGTCGTTGCTGGCGATGGAGGACCACCCGGGCCACCGGTTGCTGCGCGGCGCCGAGCTGACGGGTGCGTCGGCGCGGCGGTGGGAGGCGGCGAACGCCGGGATGGTGCGGCTGTGGGAGTGGTTCGACGCCTACCGGGCGTTGCTGCGGCAGGCGTCGGACGCGCATGACCCGGCGGAGCTGGCGCGGTTGCTGCGGGGGCCGGCGATCGCGCTGCCGGAGGCGTCGGTGCGGACGTTGACCGGGCCGGTGGCGCGGCAGGTGACGTTGCGCGCGCTGGTGGAGCGGATGAAGGCGGAGTACGCGCAGGTCACGGCGGTGTTGACGGAGGCGCACGAGGCGTGGGGGCGGCGGTTGGCGGTGCTGGAGCCGTTGGCCGGGCAGGTGGCGGGGATCGACTCGCCGGCGGCGGAGGGGCTGCGCGCGGAGGTGGCGCGGGCGCGGGCCCGTGCGGCGGCCGACCCGTTGACGCCCGATCCGGCGGTGGCGGACCTGGTCGGACGGGTGGCGGCGGTGGACGCGCTGCACCGGACGTTCCCGTCTCGTGCGGCGGCCCTGTCGCGGCTGGTCGCGGAGGTGGAGTCGGTGCGGGCGCGGGCGGCCGAGGTGCGGGTGGAGGTGGTGGCGACGATCGCCGGCGACCACCCGCCGGTGCCCGCCGAGGACGTGGCCGGGGCACTCGACGGGCTGCGGGGACGTTTCCCGGACGTGGCGGAATCGGACGTGGCGGCCGTGGAGGCGGCGGTGGGCGCGGCGGTGACGCGGGCGCGGGAGGTGGTGGCGCACCTGACCGGGTCGCTGGACCGGCGGGCGGAGCTGCGCGGCCGGTTGGCCGCCTACCGGGCGAAGGCGGCGGGGCGTGGGTTCGCCGAGGACGCGGAGCTGCTGGTGCTGCACCGGCGGGCTCGTGACGTGCTGTCCGGCGTGCCGTGCGACTTGACCGCGGGGACGGTGGCGGTGCTGCGCTACCAGCGTGCGGTGCTGGCCAGGACGGAGGCCCGATGAGGACGTGTCCACGTGCCGGCTGCGGCGGGGCGATCGACGACGACGGCTTCTGCGACGTGTGCGGCCTGGAGGCACCGGTGCTGGCACCGACCGCGCCTGCCGCCGGTCCGGGGCGCGGTCCGGGGCAGGGTCCCTCGGCCGGTGAGGCGGGCGCAGGCGGGGGCGGGCAGCGGGCCGGTGCGTTTGGAGCCGGTGCGGTTGGGGGTCGGACCACCGGCCCGGGCGGTGGGGCGGTCGTCGGTGCGCCCGAGGTCGGCGCGGACAGCGGAGCGGCCACCGGTGCGTACCCCGGGCCGGATTCCGACAGCGGGCCCGACCGTGCGTCCCACAGTGCGCCCCGCAGTGGGCCTGACCGCGGAACCGACAGTGGTCCTGCCACGGGCGCGTACCGCGCGACCGGTCCCGCCACGGGGCCGGGCACGGCGCCGTGGTCGCTCGTGGGGTCGTCGTCGGCGGCACGGGCGCGGCGGGCGTCGGCGTCCACCCGGTCGTCCGGGCGCGGGCGGTTGGGCGCGGGACTGGTCGAGGTGCCCCGGGTGCCCTACCGGGATCCGAAGACCGCCGTGCTGACCGATCCGGAGGTGCCGGAGGCGAAGCGGTTCTGCTCCAGCTGCGGCAAGGAGGTCGGGCGCGGCCGGGACGGCGGGCCCGGGCGGGTGGAGGGGTTCTGCGCGCACTGCGGTCACCACTACTCGTTCACGCCGAAGCTGGCGCCCGGCGAGGTGTTGCACGACCAGTACGAGGTGCTGGGTTGCCTGGCGCACGGCGGCCTCGGCTGGATCTACCTGGCCGCCGACCACGCGGTCAGCGACCGCTGGGTGGTGTTGAAGGGCCTGCTGGACTCCGGTGACGCGGACGCGATGGCGGCGGCGATGGCGGAGCGCCGGTTCCTGGCCGAGGTGGAGCACCCCACCATCGTCAAGATCCACAATTTCGTGCGGCACGCCGACCGGGTCAGCGGCGAGCTCGTGGACTACATCGTGATGGAGTACGTGGGCGGCACGTCGGTCAAGGACATGATCAAGCAGTTGCGGGCGGACGGCACGGGCACCGAGTCGCTGCCGGTGGCGCAGGCGATCGCCTACGCGCTCGAGGTGCTGCCCGCGTTGGGCTACCTGCACGACGTGGGCCTGCTGTACTGCGATTTCAAGCCGGACAACGTGATCCAGACCGAGGAGCAGCTGAAGCTGATCGACCTGGGCGCGGTGCGGCGCATCGACGACCGGCACTCCCCCATCTACGGCACGATCGGCTACCAGGCGCCGGAGATCGGCACGGACGGCCCGTCGGTGGCCTCCGACCTGTACACGGTGGGTCGGGCGTTGGCGGTGATGAGCTTCCAGTTCGACTTCCGCGGCCGCTACAAGGAGTCGTTGCCGTCGCCGGAGGAGCAGCCGCTGCTGCGCCGGCACGACTCGTTCCACCGGTTCCTGCTGCGGGCCACGGACCGTGATCCGGAGCAGCGGTTCGGGTCGGCGGAGGAGATGGCCGAGCAGTTGACCGGTGTGCTGCGGGAGGTGTTGGCGCAGCAGGACGGCACGCCGCGGCCGGGGGTGTCGCGGCAGTTCACGCCGGAGCGGCGGGCGTTCGGCACGGAGGACGGGCTGGACGTGCGGGCGGCGGCGACGGGGCTGCCGGTGCCGCAGGTGGACACCTCCGACGCGGCGGCGGGTTTCCTGGCGACGGCGGCGACGACGGGTGACCCGGACCAGGTGGTGGCGGCGTTGCGCGCGGCGCCGGTGCAGACGGTGGAGGTGCGGTTGCAGGTGGTGCGGGCGTTGATCGAGGCGGGTCGGGTGCGGGAGGCGGTCGGCGAGTTGGACGCGCTGGCGTCGCCGTTCGACCCGGACGACCCGTGGACGCCCGCGCCGGACGACTGGCGGCCGGGCTGGTACCGGGGGGTGGCCGCGTTGGTGGACGGCGGGGGTGATCGGGCGCGGGCGGCGTTCGAGCGGGTGCGCGACGCGTTGCCGGGCGAGGCGGCGCCGAAGCTGGCGGTGGCGGTGTGCGCGGAGGCGTCGGGCGACGCGGAGGCGGCCGCGGCCGGGTACGAGGTGGTGTGGCGCACCGATCACGCGTTCGTGTCGGCGGCGTTCGGGCTGGCCAGGGTGCTGGTGGCGCGGGGCGAGCGGGAGGCGGCGGTGGGGGTGCTGCACTCGGTGCCGGACACGTCGATCCACCACGTGGCGGCTCAGGTGGCGGCGGTGCGGGCGCAGCTGGGCGCGGCCCGGGAGTGCGCGGCGGACGACGGGGCGGAGGCGTTGGCGGAGGTGATGGCGGCCGGTGCGAGGCTGTCGGGGTTGGAGTTGGACGTGGCGAGGCGGGCCGGGTTGACCGTGGAGTTGTTGGGTGTGGCGTTGGAGTCGTTGCCGGGCGCCGGCGCGGCGCCCGGCGGGAAGCTGCTGGACTGCGAGGTGAGCGACTCGGGGCTGCGGTCGGGCCTGGAGCGCTGCTACCGGCAGTTGGCGCGGCTGGCCGACACCCCGGAGGAACGCATCGCTCTCGTCGACCGCGCGAACGCGGTCCGGCCCAGGACGTTGGTGTGATCATGGAATCCTGTCCCGAGTGCTCGTCGCCGGTGGCGTCGCAGGACCGCTTCTGCGAGGCGTGCGGGCGCAACCTGCGGTTGCAGCGGACACCGGTGGGTGGTCCGGGGTCGCAGTGGCCGCCGATGTGCGCGTGCGGCGGTGAGGAGTTCGACGCGGACGGGTTCTGCGAGCAGTGCGGTCGGGCGCGGCCGTCGGCGCGGGACCGGGTGGAGTTCGTGCTGCCCGGGGTGGCCGGGGTGAGCGACCGCGGCAAGCGGCGGCAGCGCAACGAGGACTCGATGGCGTTCGGGCGGGTGCGCGGGCGCGGGGTCGCGGCGGTGGTGTGCGACGGGGTGGCGTCGTCGGAGCGGGCGGAGCAGGCGTCGCAGACGGCCGTGGACACGGCGGCGGACGTGCTGTTGACGGGGTTGCAGGCGGGGATGGACGCCGAGTCGTCGACGACGGACTCGGTGGTGGCGGCGAACGACGCGGTGGGCCGGTTGGCGCGGCCGGAGGCGGCGGAGGTGGCGCCGTCTTGCACGTTCGTGTCGGCGGTGGTGACCGACGATTCGGCGACGGTGGGGTGGGTGGGCGACAGCCGCGCCTACCTGGTGGCCGAGGCGGGGGCGGCGCGGTTGACCACGGACGACACGTGGGCGGCGCAGCTGGTCGCGGAGGGCGTGCTGACGGAGGAGGAGGCGCTGACCGACCGGCGGGCGCACGTGCTGTCGCGGTGGTTGGGCGCGGATTCCGGGGTGGAGGCGCCGCAGACGGTGACGTTCAAGGTGGAGACGCCGGGGCTGCTGGTGCTGTGCAGCGACGGGTTGTGGAACTACGTGCCGGAGCCGGAGGACCTGCTGGAGGTGCTGCCGCGCGGCGTGCCGCCGATCGAGGTGGCGCGGGAGCTGGTGGAGGTCGCGCTGAAGGCCGGCGGGCACGACAACATCACGGTGGTCGTCGTCCAACTGCGGGGTGGGCATGGCGCTTGATTTCGCGGTCGAGGTGTTCCAGAACGAGTACCTGCCCGAGGGCGCCGCGGACGTCGACGCGATCGTCACGGTGACCACGACGGGCGTCGCGGCGGAGGTGGTGTCGGCCGACGCCGCCGAGGTGGTCATCGTGGACACCTCGGCGTCGATGGCCTACCCGCCGTCGAAGTTGACGGCGGCGAAGCAGGCGACGGTGGCGGCGATCGACGCGTTGCGCGACGGCGTGTGGTTCGCGGTGGTGGCGGGCACGGACACGGCGCGGGTGGTCTACCCCCGGTCGCGGAAGTTGGTGGTGGCGGACTCGCGGTCGCGGGCCGCGGCGAAGCAGGCCGTGCGGGCGCTGCGGGCGGACGGCGGCACGGCGATGGGCCGGTGGCTGGCGTTGGCCGACGACCTGTTCGCCGGGTTCGAGGGCGGGCCGAGGCACGCGATCCTGTTGACCGACGGCGAGAACCAGCACGAGTCGCCGCGCCAGTTGACGAAGGTGCTCGACGAGGTGGCGGGCCGCTTCACGTGCGACTGCCGCGGGGTGGGCACGGACTGGCGGGTGGCGGAGCTGCGCCGGATCGCCGAGGCGATGCTGGGGACGGTGGACATCGTGGCCGACCCGGACGGGTTGGCCGCGGACTTCCGGTCCATGGCGGCGTCCGCGATGGGCAAGGCGGTGGCGGACGTGTCGCTGCGGTTGTGGACGCCGGAGGGCGCGCGGGTCGTGTCGCTCAAGCAGGTGTCGCCGGGGTTGCGCGACCTGACGGGGCGGCGGGTGGAGTCGGGGCCGCGGACGGGTGAGTACCCGACGGGCGCGTGGGGTGGCGCGGAGAGCCGCGACTACCACCTGCGGGTGCGGGTGCGGCCGGCGGGAGTGGGCGACCGGATGCTGGCGTCGCGGGTGAGCCTGGTGGGCCCGTCGGGTGAGGTGCTGGGGCAGGGTCGGGTGCTGGCGGTGTGGACGGAGGACTCGGCGTTGTCGACGCGGATCAGCTCCGAGGTCGCCCACTACACGGGGCAGGCGGAGCTGGCGGAGGCGATCCAGGACGGTTTGGAGGCGCGCAAGTCCGGTGACGTGGGCCGGGCGACGGCGAAGCTGGGCCGGGCGGTGCGGCTGGCGCACGAGTCGGGCAACACCGACACGGCGAAGCTGCTGGCCAAGGTGGTGGAGGTGGAGGATCCGCGGACGGGGACGGTGAAGCTGCGCGCGCGGGTGGCCGACGCGGACGAGATGACGCTGGACACCCGCTCCACGGTGACCAAGCGGGTCGGGAAGGGCTAGGCGGATGGCGACCTGCCCGGCGGGCCACGACTCGGCGACCGACGACTACTGCGACGTGTGCGGCACGCCGATGCCGTCCGGGTCCGGGGCATCCGAGGTTGACTCCGAGCCGGTGGTGTCCGTCGAGGAGACGTGCGCGGCGTGTGGCGCGGTGCGGGTGGGCCGGTTCTGCGAGGAGTGCGGGCAGGACTCGTTGAACCCGGTCGTGGCGCCGTCGCCGCCGGTGTCGTCGCGGCCGGTGCCGGTGTCGTGGCACGTGACGGTCGAGGCGGACCGGGCGTACTTCGAGCGGGTGGTGGCGGTGGGCGGGCCGGACGCGGGTGCGATGGCGTTCCCGGAGTTCTGCCCGCCGCGCCGGTTCGGGTTGGCGGGGCCGCAGGTGTCGATCGGGCGGCGGAGCCGGTCGCGGGGCATCTTCCCGGGGATCGACCTGGTGGGCCCGCCGGAGGACCCGGGCGTGTCGCACCACCACGCGGTGCTGGTGGCGTCGGGTGACGGGTGGGCGGTGGTGGACCTGGGCTCGACGAACGGGACCACGGTGAACGAGGGCGACACCCCGTTGGCGCCCCACCGGCCGCACCCGTTGGAGCCGGGCGACCGTGTCCACGTCGGCGCGTGGACCACGATCACCCTGCACCGCTCGGCCGGCGAGCACGCCTAGCGCGAGCGTGACGGCGGCAAGCATCCCGAATGCCGAAGGTGGGCCGATTACCGCGACCCAGCGTGATAAATGACCCTGAACGCAGGGCCCGCGGCGCTACCGGTGAGGTCGCCGCGCGGGGCCGGATTGGTCCCGGTGCGCAATTCCACACCGTTCAGCCCGGCGATATCGCTGATTTCCGCGGCTATCGTGCGCCGTGTCGGGACTTCGACTCAGACCCCGTCGCGGGTACAGACGCTGGGAATGTAGCCGGACCAGCCGGGCCCTTCGCCGTACTCGTTGTTGAAGTCCTGGATCAGGATCCAGCCGTTGGCGTCGTACACGCCGCACGCGTCGTAGACCTGACCCGTCACGATCTTGCGGCAGGTGCGGGGTTCGCCGGTCACGACGGAGAACAACGCCCTGGACGTGGTGTTGGGCTCCGCGCGAACGGTCGCGAACCCGGTCACGGTCACCCACGACCCGGCGCAGGTGCCGCCGACCAGCAGGTCGGGCTGTGGTGCTCCGTTCGCGAGCGAGGAGGTCGTGGCCATCGTCGCGAGACTTGCGACCAACAGGCCGAGTGCCTTCAACTTGCGCATTGTCTCCCCTGTGGGCAGTCGGGAATTTTTGCGTCAGCGGCTCGGGCGACGCTACCAGTCGGCGAACGGGACGCACATTCCGTTCAACCGTTCGCAGTAGCAGTCGGTCCGGCATCCCACAATCACCTGGAATACGAATTGGTTCCCGTGAGCGGCGCGCCGGATCGGGCACTGGACGATTCTCGACGGCAGGGACTCGCGCTGGCCGAGGAGCTCCCCCCGCGCGGGAACGCGACCCGGACGCGGCGGACCGGCGTGCGGTGGCGGTGCGCGCGGTCGAGGACCGCGGCGTTCGGACGCACGGCGACCGACGAGTCGGCGCAGGGGCGGGTCGGGCGGGCGGAGTCCGCGACTGGGCCGGGCGCGCGGGCGCCGGTGGGCCGGGACGCGGGTTTTCGCCGGGACGCCCGCACACGTTGTCGATCACGAATACGGTGGGGGGTGCGGATCGAAGGGGGACCGCGGTCGGTGCGGCGTCGGGCGGTGGGTCGTCCGGCACGGCGCCCAGGGGGTCAGGAGGGGTGATGGCGGACGCGGTCGACCTGGTGTTGGCGCAGTGGTCGGTGCAGCGGCCGGACGTGGACACCTCGCCGATGGCGGTGCTGACGCGGGTGACGCGGCTGGCGCGGCTGCTGGAGCGCGAGTTGCGGGAGTTCACCGGCCGGTTCGAGCTGGAGCCGGGCGAGTTCGACGTGTTGACCACGTTGCGGCGGGCGGGTTCGGCGCAGGGCATGACGGCGGGGGCGTTCCTGTCCGCGTCGCTGGTCACGGCGGGCGCGATCACCAACCGGATCGACCGGATGGAGGCCAAGGGCCTGGTGGAGCGCGTGCCCGACGCCGCGGACCGGCGGCTGGTGCGGATCAAGCTGACCGACCGCGGCGGCCGGCTGGTGGACGGGATGCTGGCCGAGCACATGCGGCAGTACGCGCGGCTGCTGGAGCCGTTGGACGAGGACACCAGAGCGGTGGTCGCCGACGCGTTGCGGGCGTTGTTGGAGCAGTGCGAGTAGCACCGGGCGCCGGCGGGTCGACGCGGGTCGGCCGGAACCCGGCGCGGGCTAGCGGGGCACGGCGTCGAGGGCTTTGAAGATGCGCTTGTCGGAGACGGTGTAGCGGGTGCCGATGGTCTGGGCGAAGTAGCTCAGCCGCAGTTCCTCGATCATCCAGCGCACCTCGTCGAGTTCGGGGTGCGGTTCGTCGGCGGGCAGGGCGGCGCGCAGTTCCCGGTACTCGGCGTGCACGGCGTGGACGCGGTCCATCCACTCCTGGTCGCGGCGGACGTTCTCGGGCAGCTTCTCCAGCCGGCGGGCGATGCCCTGCAGGTAGCGGTGCACGTCGGCGAGCCGGTCGGCGCCCGCCTCGGTGACGAAACCCTTGTGCACCAGGCCGGTGAACTGGGCGCGGACGTCGGCGGCGGATTCGTCGAACACGGCGCCGCGCAGGCCGTTGAGGCGCAGTTCGACGTCCTGGGCGGCTTCCAGGACGCGGCGGACCTTGTGCACGACGTCGAACGTGGTCTCGCCGAGGCCGCGGCGGACGTGGTCGGTGAGCTTGGTGAACGCGGACTCGGTCCACACGGGGCCGCCGGCGTCGCGCAGGAGCTTGTCGACGGCGGCGGAGATGCAGTCGGCCAGCAGCGGCGCGACACCGCCGTGGGGGTTGCGGGTCAGGGCGAGCTTCTCGGCGTTGTTCAGGCCGCGTTGCAGGGTCTTGACCGGGGACGGGGTGTTGAGCAGGAGCAGTCGGCGGGTGCCGCGCCACATCGCCTGCGCCTGCCGGCCGGGGGTGTCGAGGATCTCCACCGCGACGGTGTCGCCCTTGTCGACCAGGGCGGGGTAGGCGGTGACGACGATGCCGGAGCGCTGCCGCTGCACGGTGCGCGGCAGGTCGCCGACGTCCCAGGTGGTCAGGCCGGTGCGGGCGAGGTTGCTCGCGGCGGCGGCGAGGGTTTCGCGCAGCTGTCCGCGCAGGCGGGCCTTGAGGGCGGAGAGGTCCTTGCCGCGGGCGAGTTCGCGGTCGTTCTCGTCGACGATGGTGAAGGTGAGCTTGAGGTGGTCGGGCACCTGGTCGAGCTGCCACTCCTCGCGGGGCACGACGACGCCGGTGAGGGTGCGCAGTTGGCGTTCCAGGGCGGGCAGCAGTGGTTCGTCGGGGTCGATGCCGGTCAGGGCGGCGGCGGCGACGTCGGGCACGGGCACGAAGTTGCGGCGCAGCGGTTTGGGCAGCGACCGGATGAGCGCGACGACGAGTTCGGTGCGCAGGCCGGGTACCTGCCAGGACAGCGAGTCGTCGGGCAGGGCGGTGAGCGCGGGCAGGGGCAGGGTGACGGTGACGCCGTCGACGGCCGCGCCGGGTTCGAACCGGTAGGTCAGCGGCAGGGTGAGGCCGCCGCGGCGCAGTTCGTCGGGGTAGGCGTCGGGGGTGACCGCGGCGCGGTCGTTGACCAGCATGGCCTTGTCGAAGGTGAGCAGGTCGGGCTGGGTGTGGCGGGTCTTCTTCCACCAGGTGTCGAAGTGCCGGACGGACACGACGTCGGCGGGCACGCGCCGGTCGTAGAAGTCGTAGACGGTCTCCTCGTCCACGACGATGTCGCGGCGGCGGGCCCGGTTCTCCAGTTCCTCGACCTCGGCGAGCAGGTCGCGGTTGTGGTGGAAGAACTTGTGGTGGGTGCTCCACTCCCCCTGCACGAGGGCGTGGCGGATGAACAGCTCGCGGGACAGCTCGGGGTCGATGCGCCCGTAGTTGACCTTGCGCGAGGCGACGATCGGCACGCCGTAGAGGGTGACCTTCTCGAGTGCGACGACGGAGCCGCGCTTGGCTTCCCAGTGGGGTTCGCTGTAGGTGCGCTTGACCAGGTGCTCGGCGAGCTTCTCGGCCCACTCGGGTTCGATCTTGGCCACGGTCCGGCCCCACAGCCGGGACGTCTCGACCAGTTCGGCGGCCATCACCCACTGGGGTGGTTTGCGGAACAGGGCGGAGCCGGGGAAGATCGCGAACTTCGCGTTGCGGGCGCCGAGGTACTCGGTGGCCGCGCGCTTGCCCGGGTCGCGCTTCGGGACGTCCTTGACGCCGATGTGGGACAGCAGCCCGGACAGCAGCGAGACGTGGACGGCGCGCGGGTCGGCGGGCTGGTCGTTGACGTGCACGCCGAGGGTCTTCGCGACCTGCCGCAGCTGCTGGTAGATGTCCTGCCACTCGCGCACGCGCAGGTAGTTGAGGAACTCGGCGCGGCACAGCCTGCGGAACTGGTTGCTCGACAGCTCCTTCTGCTTCTCGCGCAGGTACTGCCACAGGTTGAGGAACGCGGTGAAGTCGGAGTCGGGGTCTTTGAAGCGGGCGTGGAACTCGTCGGCGGCCTGCTGCTTGTCCGAGGGGCGTTCGCGGGGGTCCTGGATGGACAGCGCGGAGGCGATGACCATGACCTCGCGGACGCAGCCGTTGCGGTCGGCCTCGATGACCATGCGGGCCAGGCGGGGGTCGACGGGCAGCTGGGCGAGCTTGCGGCCCAGCGGGGTGAGCTTCTGCTCGGCGGGCAGGATCGCGCCGAGCTCCTGCAGCAGCTGCACGCCGTCGGTGATGTTGCGGGCCTCGGGCGGGTCGATGAACGGGAACGCGGCGATGTCGCCCAGGCCGATGGAGGTCATCTGCAGGATGACCGAGGCGAGGTTGGTGCGCAGGATCTCCGGGTCGGTGAACTCCGGGCGCGCGTCGAAGTCGTCCTCGCTGTACAGGCGCACGCAGATGCCTTCGGACACGCGGCCGCAGCGGCCCTTGCGCTGGTTGGCCGACGCCTGCGAGACGGGTTCGATGGGCAGCCGCTGCACCTTGAGGCGGTGGCTGTAGCGGGAGATGCGGGCGGTGCCGGGGTCGACGACGTACTTGATGCCGGGCACGGTCAGCGACGTCTCGGCGACGTTGGTGGCGAGCACGACGCGGCGGGCGGTGTGCGGCTGGAAGACGCGGTGCTGCTCGCCGAACGACAGCCGCGCGTACAGCGGCAGGATCTCGGTGTTGCGCAGCTCCAGGGCGGCGAGGGCGTCGGCGGTGTCGCGGATCTCGCGTTCGCCGGAGAGGAACACCAGCACGTCGCCGGGTCCTTCGGCCTGCAGTTCGCGCACGGCGTCGCAGACGGCCTGGGTCTGGTCGCGGTCCGGGTCGGCGTCGGGGTCGTCGGGGTCGACGATCGGGCGGTAGCGGACCTCGACGGGGTAGGTGCGGCCGGAGACCTCGATGACGGGCGCGTCGCCGAAGTGCCGGGAGAACCGCTGGGGGTCGATGGTCGCGGAGGTGATGACGACCTTGAGGTCGGGGCGCTTGGGCAGCAGCTGCTTGAGGTAGCCGAGCAGGAAGTCGACGTTGAGGCTGCGTTCGTGGGCCTCGTCGATGATGATCGTGTCGTAGCGCGACAGCATCCGGTCGGTCTGGATCTCGGCGAGCAGGATGCCGTCGGTCATGAGCTTGACCAGGGTGTCCTCGCCGGACTGGTCGGTGAAGCGGACCTTGTAGCCGATGGCGCTGCCCAGCGGGGTGCCCAGTTCCTGGGCGACGCGTTCGGCGACGGTGCGCGCGGCGAGGCGGCGGGGCTGGGTGTGCCCGATCTGGCCGAGCACGCCGCGGCCGAGCTCCAGGCAGATCTTGGGCAGCTGGGTGGTCTTGCCGGAGCCGGTCTCGCCGGCGACGATCACGACCTGGTGCTCGCGGATGAGCGCGGCGATGTCGTCCTTGCGGTTGCTGACGGGCAGCTCGGCCGGGTAGGTGATCTTCGGCACGGTGTCGCGGCGCAGGGCGACGCGCAGCTCGGCGGCCTCCAGCTCGGCCTCGATCTCGGCGAGGACGGCGGCGCGGGCGCCCTCGTCGCGGACCTTGCGCGCGCCCTCGAGCCTGCGTGCCAGCCTCCGCTGGTCCCGCGACATCAGTTCGGACAGGCGTTTGCGCAGGTCAGCGTGCGACATCTGGTTCATTTGGGTCAAGGATATCGAGGGTGGGCCGGCGGGGCTGCCGATTATCGGCCGGCGGCCACGGCGAGTTGGCGTGACTGGGCGACCAGCTGCCCGGTCGTGTCCCACAGGTCGACGTCCTCCTCGTGGTAGCCGCCGGCGAGGTGCCGGGTGGTGACGCGGGCGGCGAGCCAGTCCGACGCGGGCCGGGCGCGCACGTGGACGGTGAGCTCGACCGTGGCGGAGTCGGTGACGCCGAGTTCGAGGACGGCAGGCGCGGCGCTGTCGACCAGGGTGGGCAGGCAGGCGGTGTCGGCGGGGCGGCAGTCGGCGAAGCGGAGCCAGAACTCGGCGCGCGGCGTGCCGGTGGGCCGGCCCCGGGCCCAGCCGTGGGGTTCGGGCGCGCGCAGGTCGACGCGGTCGGCGACGGTGACGCCGGGCAGGCGCAGGCCGCCGTAGACGTCGACGCACTCGTCGGGCGGCGGCAGGTCGGGCGCCCGGTCGAGGACGTGGGTGCGGCCGGTGGGGCCGCCGAGGTCGGCGTAGGTGGCCACGACGCGGAGCACTTCACGCTCGCCGCAGGTCAGGCGCGCTTCGCCGGTGGACAGCCGTCGGCCGGCGCGCACGACGTCGGTGTCGACGCGGGCCGGTCCGACGACGCCGGGGCGCAGGTAGTGGGCGCCGACGACGAGCGGGTCGGGGTGCGGCAGCACCTCGCCGAGCGCCCGCAGGCAGAACGCGACGAGGTAGCCGCCGTTGGGTCGTCCGCCGGCGCTCGCCCAGCGGTCGGTGAGGTGGGTGGTGAACCGCCCGTCCCCCGTCGCGTCCACCCGCGTGTCGGTGTCCCACTCGTGCATGGGATTCACCCTAGTGGGCGTTACCGGCGGGTAGGTCAGCCGCGGTACGGGCTGCCGCCGTCGAGCATGTCGGTGGCCGTCTTCTTGAGCTGCTTCATCATCAGCACGTTGTGCAGGCCGGGGCCGAAGCTGACCCGCGCCACGCCCAGCGGGGCCAGGTCGTTCGGGGTGGGCGAGCCGGGCCCGTGCGCGATGTTCACCGGACGTCCGCCGACCGCCTCGACGAACGCGGCCACCTGGTCGCCGGGCAGCCGCATCGGGTAGACGCAGTCCGCGCCCGCCTCGAAGTAGGCCTGCGCGCGGCGCACCGCGTCGTCGAACGACTTCCCGCCGTGGAGGAACTCGTCGATCCGGGCGTTGAGCACCACGTCGGCGTCGGCGGCGCGCACCGCGGCCAGGAAGTCGGCCTGCTCGGCGACGTCGACCATCGCCTTGGTGCGGGGGTCGGAGTCCTCCAGGTTGCAGCCGGCCGCGCCCGCCTCGGCGAGGCGCCCGGCGATCTCGGCGGGCGGCAGGTCGTAGCCGCGCTCGATGTCGGCGGTCACCGGCACCCCGACGGCGGCGGCGATGCGGCGCACGGCGTCGAACGCCACCTCGGCGGGCATGTCGTGCCCGTCGGCGAAGCCTAAGGCGGCGGCCACGGCGACGCTGGTGGTCGCCACCGCCGGGTGGCCCGCCTCGGCGAAGACCCGCGCGGAGGAGACGTCCCACGCGTTGGGCACCACCAGCGGCTTGCCCGGCACGTGCAGCGCGCGCAGCGCCTTGGCCGCCTCGGTCACATCGGTCCTGGTCACATCGACTCCCGTTCACGACTCGGGCCGCGGCCGCCCGGCGACCCCGCCCCCGTTGCAGCGGTGATCACCGTGATCACCCGTGCCGATACTGCCAGTTCCCCGCGCACCCCGAACACCGCGCCCGGCTGCCCGCGAAGGCCCCGTGACGTCGGTTTTCGGGGGTCTCGCGAGGTTTGTCCGCCCTGGCTCGGCGGGTGGCGCGGCGGCCGTGCGCGCTCGGGGTCCGGTGGCGGGGCCGGCTCGTGGTTAGGGTCCGGTCCGTGTCGAACGAGTGGGCCGTCGCGGGGGTGGACCTGCACCTGGAGCTCGATCCGGCGTCGTCGCGGCGCGGCGGGCTGGAGCGCGCGTTGCGGGAGGCGATCCGGGCGGGGCGGTTGGCACCGGGCGCCCGGTTGCCCGCGACCCGGAGGCTGGCCGCGGAGCTCGGGTTGGCCCGCAACACGGTGGCCGCCGCCTACGACCAGCTGGTCGCGGAGGGCTACCTGACCGCGCGGCGGGGTGCCGGCACGCGGGTCGCCCCGCTGCTGCGGGCCGATCCGCCCGCCGCGGCCCCCGCGCCGGTCGCGCCGAGGCCGCGGCACGACCTGACGCCGGGCAGCCCGGACGTGTCGGCGTTCCCGACCGCGGCCTGGTTGCGGGCGACGCGTCGGGCGTTGGCCGCGGCGCCGGCGAGCGCGCACGGGTACGGCGATCCGCGCGGCCGGGTGGAGCTGCGCACGGCGTTGGCCGAGTACCTGGGCCGCACGCGCGGTGTGCGGGCCTCGCCGGAGCGGATCGTGGTGACATCCGGGTACGTGCAGGCGTTGGCGCTGCTGGCGTCGGTGCTGGACGGGCCGGTGGCGATGGAGGACCCCGGGCTGCCGTTCCACCGCGACGTCGTGGCGCGGACCGGGCGCCGCGTGGTGCCCTTGCCGGTGGACGAGCGGGGCGCGACGACACCGGCCGACGACGTGGCCGCGGCGGTGGTGACGCCCGCCCACCAGTACCCCACCGGCGTGCCGCTGCACCCGTCGCGGCGCCACGCGTTGACCGCGTGGGCGCGCGAGTCCGGCGGGGTGCTGGTGGAGGACGACTACGACGGCGAGTTCCGCTACGACCGGCAGCCGTTGGGCGCGGTGCAGGGCACGGCGCCCGATCACGTGGTGTACGCGGGCAGCGCGTCGAAGACGGTGGGCCCGGGCGTGCGGTTGGGGTGGCTGGTGCTGCCGCCGCGCTGGGTGGACCCGGTGGTGGACGCGAAGCTGCACGCCGACCACCACACCGAGGTCGTGGGCCAGCTGGCGCTGGCCGACCTGATCGGCACCCACGCCTACGACCGGCACATCCGGGGCTGCCGGCTGCGCTACCGGCGTCGCCGCGACCTGCTGGTGCGGCGGCTGGACGACCTCGGCGTGCCGGCGCACGGCGTGTCCGCGGGGCTGCACGTGCTGGTGGAGCACCCGGACGAGGCGGCCGTGCTGGCCCGCGCCGCCGGGCACGGGCTGGCGCTGTCGGGGTTGCGCGACCACTGGCACGACCCGGACAGCGCGACGCGGCAGGGCGTGGTCGTGGGGTACGCGACCCCGGCCGAGCACGCCTACCGCGCCGCGCTGGACGCGTTGGCCCGCGCCCTTACGGCGTGAGGTCCAGGGCCGCGCCGAAGCTGCCGTCCATGTAGAACGGGGTCGAGGTGTGCTCGTGGGCGATGCGCCACGCGCCGTCCACCCGCCGCAGGCACACCGTGGAGCGGAACCACAGGTCGAACGCCTCGTGGTGGCCGCGCGGCACGGCGGACATGCGGTTGAGGCTGCGGCAGAACGCGAGATCGCCCTCGGCCGTGACGTGGAGGTCGCGGATCTCGTAGTCCACGGCGGAGTCGAACGTGGCGAACCAGGCGCGCATCGCCTCCGGGTCGACCACTTCGGGCGCGGTGTGCGCCAGCGGCGGCGCCAGGGTGAAGGTGACGGCGTCGGGCAGGTAGTCGGCGACCAGGCGGTCCGCGTCGCCGGCGCGCATCGCGGCGGCCCGCCGGTCGAACAGGTCGGCGATGTCGGTGTGCTCGGTCATGGTGGTTCCTCTCCGGTGGGGCACCCCGCTCGGGCGCCCGTCACGGGGGACGTAGAAGCTGGACGTCCGTTCTCGACATCCCCGGACCGGTTTTCCCGGAGGTTCTGGTGAAGTACCTCGTCCTGATCTACAGCAACCCCGACTCGCGCGCGATCTGGGACCGGATGGCCGAGGAGGACCGGGCCGCCGGCCTGGACGCCTACGCGGCGTTGGACGAGGAGCTGGCCGCCTCCGGCGAGCTGATCGTCTCCGAGGCGCTGGCCGACCCGGCCCGGACGACGCGGGTGACCGTGCGCGACGGGCAGGCGCTGACCACCGACGGGCCGTTCGCCGAGGCCAAGGAGCTGCTGGCCGGGATCTACCTGGTGGACGTCGAGACGCCGGAGCGGGCGGTGCAGATCGCGGCCCGCGTCCCCGAGGCGGCCTTGGGCCTGGTGCAGGTGCGGCCGGTGCGGCCGTCGCTGGAGGACTTCCTCCGGTGACCGCGATCGGCCCGCTGCTGCGGGAGCTCGCGCCGCGCGTGCTCGGCGCGGTGGTGCGCCACCACGGCGGCTTCGACGCGTGCGAGGACGCCGTGCAGGAGGCGCTGCTGGCCGCCGCCACCCGCTGGCCCGTCGACGGCGTGCCCGACAACCCCGCCGGGTGGCTGATCACGGTCGCCTCGCGGCGGCGGATCGAGCTGTGGCGCGCCGACACCGCCCGGCGGCGCCGCGAGGAGGCGGTGTTCGCCCTGACACCGCCCGACCCGGAGCCCGCGCCCGGGGTGGACGACACGCTGACGCTGCTCCTGCTGTGCTGCCACCCGTCGTTGACGCCGCCCTCGCGGGTGGCGCTGACGCTGCGCGCCGTGGGCGGGCTGACCACCGCCGAGATCGCCCGGGCGTTCCTGGTGCCCGAGGCCACGGTGGCGCAGCGCATCAGCCGCGCCAAGCAGCGCATCAAAGCCGCCGGCGCCCGCTTCGACCTGCCACCCGAGGACGAGCGCGACGACCGGCTCGACGCCGTGCGGCACGTGCTGTACCTGGTGTTCACCGAGGGCCACACCGCCAGCTCCGGCGCCGACCTGCACCGGGTCGACCTCTCCGGCGAGGCGATCCGCCTGGCCCGCGACCTGGCCGCCCGGCTGCCCGGCGACGGCGAGACCACCGGACTGCTCGCGCTGATGCTGCTCACCGACGCCCGCCGGCCCGCCCGCACCCGACCCGACGGCGCGCTCGTGCCGCTGGCCGAGCAGGACCGCGCCCTCTGGGACGCCGACCTGATCGCCGAGGGCACACGGCTGGTCCGCGACGCGCTGACCACCACCGCGATCGGCCCCTACCAGCTGCAGGCCGCGATCGCCGCCCTGCACGCCGAGGCCCGCGACGCCGCCGACACCGACTGGAAGCAGATCCTCGGCCTGTACGACCTGCTGCACTCCATCACCCCCGGCCCGATGGTGGCGCTCAACCGGATCGTCGCCGCCGCCATGGTCCACGGACCCGCCGTCGGCCTGGCCCGGCTGGCCGACGCCGAGGCGGACCCGGCGCTGGCCGGGCACCACCGGCTCGACGCCGTGCGCGCGCACCTGCTGCACCTGGCGGGCGACCACGACACCGCCCGCGACCACTACGCCCGCGCCGCCCGCGCCACGCTGAGCCTGCCCGAACGCCGCTACCTCGAAGAACGGGCCCGACCCGGGTAGCCGGCGTGCCGATGCGCCAACCACAACCCGCCGTTCGGCGGCTGGCGCGCCGGCACCCCGGCCGATGAGCTGGATCACGCGATGAGTCGGGGGACGACCCATCGAGGGGGAGTTGGTTTGTTCCTACCCGTGCCGGTGCCCGCGCTGCCGCCCAGCACCGCACTGGCCGAGCTGGCGACCGCGGGCGAGCACCACGCCTGGCTGGCGGGCACCACCGGCGTGTTCACCAGCCGCGCGTCCGCGCCGCTCGTGCTGAGCTGGACCGGCGAGACCTGGCGCGAGGAGCCCCTGCCCCACCTGCCCGCCGCGGCCAGCCTGTCCGGCGTGTCCGCCGCCGCGCCCGACGACGTCTGGGCGGTCGGCAACAGCGCCGGCCGCCCCCTCGTGCTGCACTACGACGGCACCACCTGGCAGGTCGTCGCCACACCCCGCATCACCTGGGCCAAAGCCGTCACCGCCGTCGGCCGCGACGACGTCCACGTGGTCGGCACCGGCCGCGACGCCCTGCACTACGACGGCACGACCTGGCGACTGCGCGCCGCGGTGTCCTCCGCCCGCGAAAGCCTCCACACCATCGCCGCCGCCGGACCCCACCACGTGTGGGCGGGCGGCGGCGGCCTCGCCGGCGCCGGACCCGCCACCTACGAGTACCCCGTGCTCGTCCGCTGGGACGGCACCGGCTGGACCGAGGTCGCCGGACCCCGCGTCGAACGCGGCCACGTCGCCCGCCTCGCCGCCACCGCCCCCGACGACGTGTGGCTCGGCCACGCCCGCGACACCGAGGGCCTGCGCGTGCACCGCTGGGACGGCGCCCAGTGGACCAGCGTCCCCCCACCCCGCGACACCGGCCGGCTCAGCGTGCACGGCGTCGCCGCCGGCTGGACCTGGGGCGTGCGCGCCACCCGCGGCTCCTTCGAGACCCGACCCGCCTTCCACCGCTGGACCGGCGCCGGCTGGACCGCCGTGGCACTGCCCGAGGACCTCGCCCGCGCCTCCGCCTCCCACGTCGGCCTCGCCACCACCGGCGCCACCACCTGGGCCTACCTGAAAACCGCCGCCGGCGTGCACGTGCTGCGCCACACGCTCCCGTGACCTCCCACCACACCCTGGGTCACACTGTCGCGTGACCTTCCGCCTCACCGTCCTGGGCACCGCCACGCCCTACCCCCGCCCCGGCAACCCCTGCTCCGGCTACCTGCTGCGCACCGAGCACACCGCCGTGTGGGTCGACGCCGGCCCCGGCACCCTCGCCGAGCTGCAACGCCACCACCGCCCCGACCTCCTCGACGCGGTCTGGATCTCCCACACCCACGCCGACCACGCCGCCGACCTGCTGCCCTACTACTACGCGCTGCTGTTCGCCGACCGACAACCGCACGCGCCCATCCCGCTCTACGGCCCACCCGGACTCGCCGACCGCCTGGAGACCTTCCTCGCCGGCGCGTCGCCCAACCCGGCCTCCGCCGCGTTCACCGTGCACGAACTGCACGACGGGCACCGCGCCGAGATCGGCGACCTCACCCTCACGAGCCGCGCCGTCGAGCACGGCCTGCCCGCCTTCGGCCTGCGCGCCACCCACGGCGACGCCGTCTTCGCCTACTCCGGCGACACCGGCCCCTGCCAGGCCCTCGACGACCTCGCCGACGGCGCCGACCTGTTCCTCTGCGAAGCCGACGGCGCCGGACCCCACCACTGCTCCCCCGAGGACGCCGCCGCCGCGGGCCGCCGCGCCCGACGCCTCCTGCTCACCCACGTCGGCCACACCATCGGCACCGTCCACGCCGCCGAACGCGCCCACGCCCCCGTCGCACGACCAGGTGAAACATTCACGATCAGGTGATCCCAGGCGGGTGAAGTCTCACGCCTCCCGGACCGCGCCCACCCGCGCCAACCGACGCGCCAACGCCACCCCCATCCCCGCCGCCACCAGCAACGGACCCGCCAACTGCGCCACCGTCGCCACCACCACCGGCGACCCCGGCAACACCAACACCACCAACAACACCACCGTGCCCACCACCCACGACACGGTGATCGCCGACCGCGCACCCAACGCGATCAACGCCGGCTGCAACACCTGAGCCACCATCAACAAGATCGTCCCCACCCCCAACGCACCCATCAACACCCACGACAACTCCGCCTCCGCCCCGAAGAACACCCGCACCGCCCACGGACCCAACACCGCCGACCCCACCGCACCCACCACACCCACCACCAACACCCACACCGTGATCCGCCGCAACACCGACCGCACCGCACCCAGATCACCCCGCGTCGCCGCCTCCGTCAACCCCGGCAACAACAACGCCTGCACCGGCGAGAACACGAACAACGGCACCCTCACCAGGATGAACGCCGACGAGAACGCCAACGCCAACGCCGCGTCCTGCGGCAACCGCGCCGTCACCACGATCGGCGCCACGTTCGCCACCGCCTGCACCAACAACCCCGCCAACACCAACAACGCCAAACCCTCCACACCCTCCCGCGGCCCCTCCCCGGCCACCACCCCACCCACCACCGGCGCCGACCTCGACCGCAACCACACCAACCCCGCCACCACACCCACGACCGTCCCCAACGCGAACGTCAACCCGAACACACCCGCACTCGCCACACCCACCGCCACCACCACGACCGCACCGAACAAACGAGCGAATCCCTCACCCGCCAAAGTCGCCGCATAACCCGAGAACCGCTGCATTCCACCCAACACACCACGCGCCAGGTAAATAGCCGCCGAAGTCACCACCGCCACCACCACCGCCACGAACAACGGCCACGACCCTTTCAACGACCGATCCACCAACACCGGCGACACCAACACCAGCACCGCCACCACGCCCAACGTCAGCACCACACCCTCACGACCCACCCGACGCACCGCCCCACCAGGCCGTTCACCCCTCGCCAACGCCCGCGACGTCGCATGACTCGCCTGCTGCTCCAACGCCGAGAAGATCCCCGGACCCACGATGTTCGCCAACAGGTAGAACGCCGCCACCGCCGCCGCGTCCACCGCCGACAGCGAATGACCCGCGATCGCCACGAACGCGTAACCGGACGCACCGAGAACCAACGTGCCCAACCCCACGACGACAGCAGGGCTCAACCGACGCGGGGGCATGATGTCTGCGCTCACCGCCAACACAGTAGGCTGCCTCGTCGCCACCTCCTGATAGCCGGTATCCCCGGTGCTCGGGTGGAACCACGAGGGGCAGCGCGCAAGGGGAAGGGTCGTGGCAAGGGGATGGGCGTTCCGCACCGCAGCCTGATCGTCGGTCGTGCGAGGTGACCATGAACGGCATCGACATCATGCTCCCCCACTACGGGGACATCTCGTACCTGAAGACCGCCGTGCGCAGCGTCATCGCCCAGGACGACGGCAACTGGCGCCTCACCGTCGTCGACGACAGCGTCACCGACAACGAACTCCCCGAGTGGTTCGACTCGCTGCGCGACGACCGCGTCCGCTACCAGCGCAACGACCACAACATCGGCATCAACGCCAACTTCCAGAAGTGCCTCGAACTCGCCGAGCGCGACTTCCTCGTGGTCATGGGCTCCGACGACGCCATGCTGCCCAACTACGTCAGCACCGTCCGCCGCACCACCCAGCGCTACCCCGACGCCGACGTCGTCCAAGCAGGCGTCGAAGTCATCGACAGCGCCGGCCAGGTCGTCCGACCCCTCACCGACCGCGTCAAGCGCAACCTCTACGCCCCCGACACCACCACCCCCAAGATCATGGGCGGCGAAGACCTCGTCGTCAGCCTCCTGCGCGGCAACTGGACCTACTTCCCCTCCCTGTGCTGGCGCCGCGAAGCCCTCAAAGACCTCAGCTTCCGCCCCGGCCTCAGCGTCGTCCTCGACCTCGCCCTCATGCTCGACCTCCTCGAACGCGGCGGACAACTCGTCGTCGTCCCCGACCTCTGCTTCCAGTACCGCCGCCACGACGCCAGCGTCTCCTCCTCCCTGGCCTCCCTCGGCGGACGCTTCACCGAAGAACACGACTTCTTCCTCGACGTCGCCCGACACATGGACGACATCGGCTGGCACCGCGCCGCCAAAGCCGCCCGCCTCCACCTCTCCTCCCGCCTCCACGCGCTGCTCCTGCTCCCCGGAGCCGTCAGCTCCAGGCAGACCGCCAGCGCCAAACTCCTCGTCCGCCACGCATTCGGAACCACCAAACCCGTGAGGAAGTGATCGACGGTGCTGTCGACCGCGCCAGAACACACGCCGCGGCCCAGCCCCGAGCACACCCCGCCGCCGCCCCACACCGCACAACCCCGCCGAGGATGGCTCTTCGCCGCCGAAGCCGTCGTGTCCGTGGCCGCCGCCGCGCTGATGGTGCTCCTCGCCCGCGGCATCGAGGTCAACCCCCTCGACCGGATCGGCCAGATCAGCGGCCTCGCCGCACTCCAACTCCGATTCGCCCTCATCGCCGTCGTGCTGCTGGCCCTCGCCATCGTCACCGCACGCGTCCGCTGGGTCGCCCACGCCCCACTCGCCCGCAGGATCGCCGCCGCCACCGCGGCCGGCCTCTACGGCGGACTCGTCGCCGGCGCCGTCCTCGTCGCCCTCCGCGGCGCCTCCTGGGGCCTCAACGCCAACGGCGGCGACTCCGGCGCCCTCACCCGCTGGGCCCAGACCCTCATCGACACCGGCACCATGCAAGCCGACTACCCACCCGGCTGGGTCCACGCCCTCGCCTGGTACTCCCAGCTCACCGACACCTCACCCGGCTACAGCCTCAAAGTCCTCCAGATCGCCGGCACCGCCCTCTTCGGACCCGTCGCCTACCTGTCCTGGCGACTGCTGCTCTCACCCCTGTGGGCACTCGGCATCGGCGTCGTCCCCGCCATGGTGCTCATCGACCCGTACAAGCCCTACACCAACCTCATGCTCGTCGCGATGGTCCCGCTCCTGCTCGTCCTGCTGCGCCGGCTCCGCCGCGCCGGCGACACCCCCTGGCGCGGCATCGTGCTGCACGGCATCGGCGCCGGCATCGCCCTCGGCCTGGTGTTCCTCCTCTACTCCGGCTGGTTCGTCTGGTCCGCACCCGGCGTGCTCATCTCGGCCCTCGTGCTGTTCCCCTGGCGCACCGGCCCCCTCAAGGGCCTCGCCCTGATCGCGATCACCGCCGCCGTCTTCGTCGCCGTCTCCTTCCGCCACCTCTTCGGCCTGCTCACCGCCTCCGGCTCGGTCAAGGACCGCTACTTCTACTGGGACACCTGGACCGAACCCACCTACCTCGCGATGTGGCGCAGCGACCTGCCCGGCAACACCGGACCCTGGCCACCACCCGGCGAACTCGGCGGCGTCGGCCTGTTCACCATCCTCGCCCTCGTCGGCCTCGCCGCCGCCATTGCGGTGGCACGCCACCGCACCGTCGTCATCGTCCTGACCTCGGTGTTCACCGGCGCCTGGCTGCTGCGCTTCTACTTCGGCTCCCAGATGTACGCCGCCGACGCGGTGCAGCTCTGGCCGCGCAGCACCGCCGAACTGCTCTACTGCCTGCTCCTGCTCACCGGCTTCGCCGGCTACTACGCCGTGCGCCGCTTCGACGGCGTCGCCCGCGTCCGCGACGCGATCGCCTCCCCGTCGACCGGCATCGGCGTGCTCGCCGCGCTGCTCCTGCTCATCGCCTCCGCGGGCTCCTCCACCGGCGACCGGTACATGCCGCGCACCGACAACTCGCTCGGCTACCTCGCCACCAGCGCGCACCTGATCAAGCAGCCCGACGGCAGCTGCTCGGCCTACGCGCACACCCTGGGCAAGGGCTGCTTCGAGTCGACCGACCCCCGGTTCGGCGAGACGCTGCTCGAACTGGCCGAACTCGGACCCAAGCGCGGCGAGCTGCCGCACCCGCCCCCGGGCGGCTGATCACGGCACGTGACGGTGGGGGCGGTCGGGGAGTGATCCGGCCGCCCCCCGTCGTGTCGGCCCCTGTCCGCGCCGGGTCGGTCCGAAGAATCGCGGCCGGACATGCGGAAGTCACCCGGCGAGGTGAAAATCAAGATCGTGCTGAAGCTGACCGCGACGGTGCTCGACGCACCAGACGCCCAAGCCCTCGCCCGCTTCTACCGCGACCTGCTCGGCTGGTCCCCCGGCGCCGACGAACCCGGCTGGGCCACGCTGCGCCCGCCCGACGGCGGCGCCGGGCTGTCGTTCCAGACCGAATCCCGCTACCACCGCCCCACCTGGCCCGCGGCCGACGGCGACCAGCAGATGATGGCGCACCTGGACATCGAGGTGGACGACCTGGAGACCGCCGGCGCGCACGCGGTCGCGACCGGGGCCACGCTCGCCGAGTACCAGCCGCAGGAGAACGTGCGCGTCTACCTCGACCCGGCGGGCCACCCGTTCTGCCTGTACGTGGACGCCTGAGCCGGGATCACGGCGGCCCGATCGCCCGGGTGATGGAGTCCAGCACGCCGGGGAACCGGTGTTCCATCTCCGCGCGCCGCAGCTCGTGGGTGCGGTAGCTGCCCTGGGGCGTCACGCGCAGCACCCCGGCCTCGCGGAGCACCTTGAGGTGGTGCGACAGCGTCGACATGCTGACCGGCACGTCGAATTGGCCGCACACGATCCCGCCCGATCGGGCCAGCTCGGCCACGATCCGCAGTCGCACCGGGTCCGCGAGCGCGCTGAGCACGGTCGCGAGACGCATGTCTTCCACGTCCGGGTGTTGTAGGGCGCGCACGGTTTCGCATAGTAGCGACCACGGTCAAGTGGTCTATTAATCCACACTGAAGATATTAAGGCTATCGACGGTGTTAGGGTGACAAGGTGACCTTGCCGGAGCCGGTGCGCGCCGAACTCGACCGCGTGCGGCATGCACCGCTGGTGGACTTCGCCGCGCTGGCGCAGGTCCGCCGCCGGTTCGACGAGGAGCAGGCCGACGCGCTGTCGGGCTACCTGCGGGCCGCGCAGTCGGCGAACACCCTGCGCGCCTACCGCTCGGACTGGGTGGGCTGGGCGGCGTGGTGCGAGGCCGAGGGCCGGGTGGCGCTGCCCGCGGACCCGGTGGACGTGGCGGTGTACCTGGCGGTCGCGGCGGACACGACGAAGGCCGACGGCTCCCCCGCGTTCGGTCCGTCCACACTGGAGCGCAAGGCGGCGGCGATCGCCGCCGTGCACGCCGCCGGCGGGCTGCCCTCGCCCACGCGGTCGGACGTGGTGCGGTTGACGTTGCGCGGCATCCGCCGCACCCGGCAGACGCAGCCGCGGCGCAAGCGGCCGGTGCTGCTGGGCACGTTGGAGGCGTTGTTGGCGGAGCTGCCGCCGCCGGGCTGGCCGACGGGCGTGACGCGGCGGCGTGACGCGCTGCTGCTGCTCGTGGGGTTCGCGGGCGCGTTGCGGCGCAGCGAGTTGGCGGCGGTGGGGTTGCAGGACGTCACGGTGGACGTGGACGCGCGCACGCACGAGCCGCTGCTGCTGGTCGAGCTGGGCGTGACGAAGACCGACCAGACCGGCGCGCACCGGCAGCGCGTGGTGCTCCCCCGCGGCGCGCGCAGGCCCACGTGCCCGGTGTGCGCGTACGCGGACTGGGTGGACGTGCTGACGGCGCCGGAACCGCGGGCGTTGATCGAGGACGAGGGTGATCCGTCGGCGACGCACCGCTGCCACTCCTACCGGCCCGGTCCGCTGCGGGGCCCGTTGTTCCCGTCGGTGAGCCGGCACGGGCGGCTGGGCGGCCGGTCGATGTCGGACCGGGCGGTGTCGGACGTGGTGAAGCGGTACGCGGCGCGGGCCGGGCTGGACCCGGCGCTGTTCGGCGGCCACTCGCTGCGGGCGGGGTTCGCCACGCAGGCGGCGCTGGGCGGCGCGAGCGACCGGGAGATCATGCGGCAGGGCCGCTGGACGAACCCGCGCACGGTGCACCGCTACATCCGCACCGCGAACCCGTTGGAGGACAACGCGGTCACCCGCCTCGGACTGTGATCAAGGGCGCACCGCGGGTTGTTAACTTCTAACACGCCCGGTTCTTCCGGGCGGGACCGGACGGGCTAACCGGTTAGGGCGTCGGCCCGCTTGCGCGGTTTGTTTCCGCGGTGTTTCCACGTGCGTTGAGCTGCGGTTTTGGTCGCTTCATCGGCGTGGGTGTGCGTGCTGACCTGCGCAGGCGACCCGACGCCGCCGGACGTCCAGCCCGCGGGAGGGCGTTCACCCGCGCCGTCGCGCCAATACGATCGTCTTCACGAGGCCGCCCGCCCCGGCCAAGCGCACCGTGGCCCCCGGACTACCCTGCACTGTCCGGGGGCCACGCGCTGCTCGCACCGCCCGCGTCAGGCGCCGGTCGCACCGCCCACGACGGCGTCGGAGGACGGCGGCTCCTCGGTCTTCTCCGGCGGTGGCGCCAGCACGGACAGGTCGCCGCCGTTGTCGTTGACCCGCAGCACGAACGGCCGGGTCTCGGTGTACTGCACGACCGACACCGAGGCGGGGTCGACGACGATGCGCTGGAACCCGTCCAGGTGCACGCCGAGCGCGTCGGCGAGGACGGCTTTGATGACGTCGCCGTGGCTGCACGCGAGCCACACGGCGCGGGGCCCGTGCTCGGCGGTGACGCGGGCGTCGTGCGCCCGGATCGCGGCCACGGCGCGCGCCTGCACGGTCGCGAGCCCTTCGCCGTCGGGGAACACCGCCGCGGACGGGTGCTGCTGCACGACCGACCACAGGGGTTCGGCGACCAGCTCCTTGATCTCGCGCCCGGTCCACTGGCCGTAGTCGACCTCGGCGAGGTCGGGTTCGACGACCGGGTCGAGGCCGAGCCGGTCGAGCAGGGGCGCGAGGGTCTGCCGGCAGCGTTCCAGCGGGGAGGTCACCACCGCGGCCACGGGCACGCCGGCGAGCCGGTCGACCAGGGCCGCGGCCTGCTCCACGCCCCGGTCCGAGAGCGTCACGCCGGGTTGCCGGCCCGCGAGGACGCCCGCTCCGTTGGCGGTGGAGCGGGCGTGTCGCAGCAGGATCACGGTAGCCACGTGGCCACCCTATGTCGGGTTGATGAGCCCCATCGACAGCAGCCCCATCAGGACGATGCCGAGCAGCAGCCGGTACCACACGAACGCCGAGTAGCTGTGCTTGGAGACGTAGCGCAGCAGCCAGGCGATCGTGGCGTAGCCGACGACGAACGCGACGATCGTCGCGGCGATCATCTGCGGCACCGACGCGGCGTTGGGCTCGGAGCGGTCGAGCACGTCGGGGAGGCTGAACAGCCCGGCGCCGAACACGGCGGGCAGGGCCAGCAGGAACGAGTAGCGCGCGGCCGAGGCGCGGTCCAGGCCGAGGAACAGGCCCGCGGTGAGGGTCCCGCCGGAGCGGGACACGCCCGGGATCAGCGCCATCGCCTGGGCCAGGCCCATGCCGACGGCGTCCTTGAGCTGGAGCTTGGTGCGCAGGTGCTGGGCGAACTGGTCGGCGAGGCCGAGCAGCAGGCCGAACACCACCAGCACGGTGGCGGTGATCCACAGGTTGCGCAGCGACGAGCGGATCTCGTCCTTGAACAGGTAGCCCAGCACGCTGATCGGGATGGACCCGATGATCACGTACCAGGCCATGCGGTAGTCCTCGGTCTTGCGCGCGGCCTTGCTGAACAGGCCGCGGAACCAGGCCGCGATGAAGTTGCCGATGTCCTTGGCGAAGTAGATCAGCACCGCGACTTCGGTGCCCAGCTGGATCACGGCGGTGAACGACGCGCCCGCGTCGTTGCCGAAGAACAGCGTGGAGACGATCCTGACGTGCGCCGACGAGGAAATGGGCAGGAATTCCGTGAGTCCTTGGACGAGTCCTAGGACAAGGGCCTGCAACCAGCTCAACTACCCACTCCTGCCAGATCCAGAGCTTCGGTCGCCGTGCGGAGCGCGGCGATCCCCTGCTCGAGATCTTGCAGCATGGGCGAAAGCGTCAGCGTGGTGACCCCCGCTTCGGCGTAGGCGCGCATCTTGTCGGCGATGCGCTCCTTGGTGCCGAGCAGGGACGTGCCGTCGAGGAAACCGAGCGGCAGGGCGGCCATCGCGCCGTCGTAGTCGCGGGCGAGGTAGCGGTCCTGGACCTCCGCGGCCTCGGCGGCGAAGCCCATGCGCACGGCGTTGTCGTTGTAGAAGTTCTTCTTCCGGCTGCCCATGCCGCCGACGTAGAGCGCCGCGTAGGGCCGGATCCGGTCGGCGCAGGCGCGCCAGTCCTCGCCGACGACCATCGGCACGGTGGCGGCGATGTCGTACCCGTCGAGGGTCTTGCCCGACTTGTCGCGGCCCGCCTTGAGCGAGGCCAGCGCGTCGCCGGAGTGCTCGGGCGAGAGGAACAGCGCGAGCCAGCCGTCGGCGATCTCGCCGGCCAGCTCGACGTTCTTCGGGCCGACGGCGGCCAGGTAGATCGGGATGTGCTCGCGCACGGGGTGCACGGTCAGCTTGATGGCCTTGCCGGGGCCGTCGGGCAGCGGCAGCGTGTAGTGCTCGCCCTCGTAGGAGAGCCGCTCGCGGCGCAGGGCGGTGTTGACGATGTCGACGTACTCGCGGGTGCGGCCCAGGGGCTTGTCGAACCGGACGCCGTGCCAGCCCTCCGACACCTGCGGCCCCGACACGCCGAGGCCGAGCCGGAACCGGCCGCCGGACAGGGAGTCCAGGGTGGCGGCGGTCATCGCGGTCATCGCCGGCGTCCGCGCGGGGATCTGCAGGATCGCGCTGCCCACGTCGACGCGCTGGGTCTGCGCGGCCACCCACGCCAGGACCGTGGGCGCGTCGGAGCCGTAGGCCTCGGCGGCCCACACCACCGAGTAGCCCAGCCGATCGGCTTCCCTGGCCAGTTCGAGGTTCGCGGCGTCGTTGCCCCCGCCCCAGTACCCGAGGTTCAGTCCCAGTCGCACGAACCGAGACCCTACCGGTCGGTAACCTGGTTGGCCAGGTGACACCCCCGGCGGGTGCGTCCCGATCGTGACGGGATTAGGCCTTGACCGGCGCGTGCCACGAGCCGCCGGAATGTCGATCACCCTTTAGGCTCCCCCGCGTGGAACAGCGATACCTCGGGCGCAGCGGACTGCGGGTCTCCCGGATGGCCCTGGGCACGATGACCTGGGGCCGGGACACGGACGCGGACGAGGCGGCCACCCAGCTGCTCGCCTTCACCGAGGCGGGCGGCAGTCTGGTGGACACCGCCGACGTGTACGTGGAGGGCGAGAGCGAGCGGATCCTGGGCGGCCTGCTGGGCGAGGTCGTGCCGCGGGAGGAGCTGGTGATCGCGACGAAGGCGGTGGCGCGGCGCAACGACGGCCCGTTCGGCGGCGGCGCGTCGCGCGGGGCCCTGCTGCACGCGTTGGACGGGTCGCTGCGCCGGTTGGGCGTGGAGCACATCGACCTGTGGCAGCTGCACGCGTGGGACCCGAACGTGCCGCTGGAGGAGACGCTCTCGGCGCTGGACACGGCCGTGGCGTCGGGCCGGGTGCGCTACGCGGGCGTGTCGAACTACTCGGGCTGGCAGCTGGGCACGGCGGCGGCGCTGCCGGGGCACACACCGCTGGTGTCGACGCAGGTGGAGTACTCGCTGCTGGAGCGCGGCGTGGAGCGGGAGGTGGCGCCGGCGGCGCAGCACCACGGTGTCGGCCTGCTGCCGTGGGCCCCGCTGGGGCGGGGCGTGCTGACCGGCAAGTACCGCAACGGCACGCCGTCGGACTCGCGGGGCGCGTCGGCGCACTTCGCCGGGTACGTCGAGCAGCACCGCACGGAGCGGGCGGCGCGGATCGTGCAGGCGGTGGCGACGGCGGCGGACGGGCTGGGCACGAGCGCGTTGTGCGTGGCGCTGGCGTGGGTGCGCGACCGGCCGGGCGTGGTGGCGCCGGTGGTGGGCGCGCGGGACACGGCCCAGCTGCTGGGGTCGTTGGCGGCGGAGGAGCTGACGTTGCCGCCGGCGATCCGGGCGGCGTTGGACGACGTGAGCGCGGTGGAGTTCGGCTACCCCGAGCGACCGCTCGGCTGAGTCGCCGGCCGGCCCGTAGCGGAAGAAGTCGCACTGCTCGATCGTGGTGCCGATGAGGTTGGCGTGGCCCGGTGTCACCCGTGTGACGTGGAGCCGCCGAGCAGGGTGTCGTCCACCAGCCGGAACCACTCGCGGACCCCGTCGAGCCGGTCTTCGAGCCAGGTGGCGACGTCGGCGGCGAGGTCGAGGGCGCGGGGCGTGCGGACGTGGCCGGCGAGGTGCTCGACGAGGGTCTGGATGCGCCGCACGGGCGGCGGGTGGTTGCCCGCGAACGGGACGGTGAGGCCGAGCTGGTCGGCGAGCCGGTCGGTGACCTCGTGCAGGAACAGCACCAGCAGCACCGCGCCGACCACGTACGGCTCGTGCGCTTCGAGCTCGCGGTGCCCGAGGCCGTCCAGGGTGCGCAGCATGATCGTGGCGGCGACGCGGTCGGCCTCGTGCTCGCGCGGCCAGCCGACGGACTGCGCGTCGAGCGCGCCGACCGGGGTGTGGGGGTCGGTGCGGCGGCGGGCGTGCCGCAGGTGCCCGGCCAGCACGTGCCCGACCTCGTGCGCCAGCGTGAACTGCGTGCCGCGGCGCGCCATCAGCGAGACCAGCGCGGCGCGTTGCCCGGACAGCTCCGGCAGCCGCCGCGCCTGGACCGCGCCGTTGCCGTACAGGTGGGCGTTGACGGCCTCGGCCAGGGCGTAGGTCGCCTGGTCGGTGCTCAGCAGGGGCGGGGTGCCGTAGTTCGGCAGCGCCCCGGTCATGATCTTCAGCACGGTGCCGAGCAGGTCCAGCAGCGAGGTGTTGACCAGCACGAGCACGCCGCGGCCGGGCACGGGGACGCTGAGCGCGTCGAGGGTGCCGGTGGGGAACACGCCCGCCAGCACCGGGATGGTGACGTCCCAGCCCGCGGTGCGGGCCAGGTGCAGCACCTCGGGTTGCAGCGCGTCGAGGGTGTGCTGCTGTTCGCGCAGGTGGGCGGGCCGGTAGGCGGCGGGCCGGACCCGCACCTCGACCAGCCGGGCGAGCAGGGCGGGCGGCGGCTCGGCGGCCACCTGGGTCCACGTGTGGTAGCGCGCGGCGGTGTCGCCGGGGTGCGCCGGCGGGTCGAGTCGGTCGGCCACCCGCCGGTCCCGCAGCAGTTGCACGTGCCGATCCCGCAGCTCCTCGACCGTCATCGCGACGCCTCCCCGTTCACCTGGGATAGTCGCCGGGAAGGGCTCGGAGGTACGGGTGCGGCGCGACTATCACCTTCCCAGACCAACGACAACACCCGCCCCCTGCGTGACGATGGGGGTTCGGTGATGGATGCTGGGAGGGCTGAACGGGTCGACTGGGAGGTCCGACGTTGCGCCGACTGGCGGCGGTAGTGCTCACCGGGGTCGCGTTGGTCTCGGGCTGTGCGACGGAGGAGAACCCGGCGGATCCGTTGCAGCTCGCGGCCACGTTGGAGCCCGCGCGACCCGCGGCGTCACCGGAGCAGGCGGGCGTCCCGCAGGGCCGGGTGGTGCCGCTGGGGCGGGCGACGTCGGTCGCGGTCGCGGGTGGTCGGGTGGCGGTGGCGCTGGCCGATCCGCCGTCGGTGGCCCTCTATCCCGCCGACACGCTGGGTGACCCCGTGGTGGTGCCGTTGCCCGGTCCGGCGGAACGGCTCGTGACCGTCGGTGACGCGGTGGAGGCGGTGGTGCCCGCCGGTGTCGTGGTGACGGTCCGGCCGGACGGCTCGACCTCGCAGCGCGCGGTGGACGGCGCCCCGGTGGACGTGGCGCGGGTGGGCGACCGGACGTTGGTGGCGCAGCGCGACCTGCGGCAGGTGTCGGTGGACGGGCACGTGGTGCGCGGCATCTCCAGCCCGGACCGGGTCGTCGCGGTCGGCGGCGCGGCGGTGGTGCTGGACCGGCCGCGCAGCGCGGTGTTCGACCTCGACCCGGGCGCCGACGGGCCGGGCGCGGGGTTGCGCGCGGGCGAGGGCGCGACGAACGCGGTGGCCGACCGGTTCGGCCGGGTGCTGGTGGTGGACACGCGCGGCGGTGAGCTGATGGCGTTCTCCGCCGACCCGTTGATCATGCGGTTGCGCTACCCGGTGCCGGGTGCGCCGTACGGGATGGCTTACGACGGGGCGCGTGACCTGGTGTGGATCACGCTCACGGAGCGCAACGAGGTCGTGGCGTTCGACGTGGCCGGCGCGGAGCCGGTGGAGAGGCACCGGTTCGCCACGGTCCGCCAGCCGGACTCGGTGGCGGTCGATCCAGGCAGCGGGCGCGTGTTCGTCGCGTCCGGGGACGGCGCAGGGATGCAGGTGATCGGATGATGGGCGATGGGGTGGTCGACGGGGACTGGGAGTACCGGCCGCTGCGGCTGCCGGCCGGTGTCTCCCGTCGCACGGCGACGACGCAGCTGACGATCCACGCGGAGTTCGCCGGGTGGGAGCTGTCGCGGACGTTGTTGTTCGGTGACGGTTCGCGCAAGGTGTGGCTGCGGCGCAAGCGGTCGGCCGCCGTGATGCCGGGTGTGATCACCTAGGGCCGGTCCGGCGCGGGGTTCCCGGGCGCGACCGTCGCGGCGGTCGCGGCGGACCCGTTCGGCCGACCACCACACCTGTGGTACCACAGGTGTGGTGAAGCGGGCTCCACCTGTGGTTTTCTCCTGACTCCATCCGCTGTGGACGGTGTGACTCAGGTCGGTGGCGGCGGGTCGGTGGCGGCGGGTTTCGATGAGCCAGCCGCCGAGTCGTAGCGCGCCCCGGTGGCGAGGCGGGCGGGGTCCGGCCTTCGTCGCGGGTGACCGGTCGTCGCGGGCCGCTCAGAAGTCGCCGTTGCGGGCCGCGCGGCTGGTCCACGTTGGACGGATTACCGCGTTCGAGGCCTGTCCCCCGTGGCGTCTTCCCCCGCCTCGGAACCCTGGCCGAGGGACGACCGTTGTGCCGAACCCCGGTCAGTCGGTGTCGGTGAGGGCGGCGGTGGGGTCGCGGTGCGGGGTGCCGGTGGGCCACCAGTCGCCGTCGGCGGCGCGGTAGGGGTACCAGCGGCCGTCGCGGCCGTAGCGGAGCTGTCGGTCGTGGACGGTCCAGCGGTTGCGCCACACGGTGGGTTCGGGCAGTTCGCCGCTCTCCCAGGCGGCGCGGGCGCGGGCGGTGTCGGTCTTGCCGGGTGTCCAGGGTTGTTCGAGGACGTCGAGGGCGCCGGCGCCGCCTTGTTGCCAGGCGCGGACGGCGCGCGGGTCGGCGTCGAGGCGCTCGCGCAGGGCGGGGTGGGTGGCGGCCATCCGGATGTGGTCGCGGCGGTCGTCGGGCGCGGGCCACCGGCCGGTGGCGAGCACCTCGCGGGCCTTGGCGGCGGCGTCGGCCACGAGCAGCCGCAGCACGTCGACGTCGAGGCCGGGCGCGGGTTCGAACTCGGGCAGGGGGCCGAGTTCGCCGGGCGGCGGGTCGTCGGGCAGGTCCGGGACGGGTCGGGCGTAGGCGGTGGTGGCGAGGACGCCGGTGGTGGGTCGGGCGCCGGCGACGACTTCGTCCTGGTCCCGCCCGCGCAGGAGCAGCAGGACCCACGGGTCGGCGTCGAGCAGCCAGGACGCCTGGTGGCACAGGGCGGCGGCGTGGCGGCAGGGCAGTTCCCAGCCGGGGCACGTGCACTCGGGGTCGAGGTCGCCGATGCCGGGCAGGAGCGGCACGCCCGCGTCGGCGGCGGCCTCGGCGAGCTCGCGGGGCATCTCGCGGTCGAGCAGCGCGGCGAGGTGCCCGGCCTTGGCGGCGATCTGGCCGAGGAACCGGTCCCACTCGGCGTCGGTGAGCGGGGTGAGGTGGACGGAGGTCTGGTAGGTGTCCTCGGTGTCGTAGACGGTGGCGGCGAGGCGGCCGGGGCTCACGGTGATGGTGCCGACGAGCCCGGCGTGGGCGTACTTGCGTCCCTGTCGCAGCGGCGCCTGGTCCAGCGAGGTGTCCTCCAGGGCCTGCAGCCACGCCTTGCCCCACCAGGAGCCGGCGCGGCGCACGCCCTTGCCGAACGCGGGGAAGCCTTTGACGCGATCGCTCATGTGCCGCTCCGGAGTTCGACGAGGTTGCCCAGTTCGTCGTCGGACAGTTCGGTGAACGCGGCGTCGCCGCGGGACAGGACGGAGTCGGCGAGGTCGCGCTTGGCGCGCAGCATCGCGGCGATGCGGTCCTCGATGGTGCCTTCGGCGATGAGCCGGTGCACCTGCACGGGCCGGGTCTGGCCGATGCGGTGCGCGCGGTCGGTGGCCTGGTCCTCCACGGCGGGGTTCCACCACCGGTCGTAGTGCACGACGTGGTCGGCGCGGGTGAGGTTGAGGCCGGTGCCCGCGGCTTTGAGGGAGAGCAGGAACACCGGGCACTCGCCGTCCTGGAAGCGGCGCACCATGTCCTCGCGGGCGGGGACGGGCGTGCCGCCGTGCAGGAGTTGGCTGGGGATGCCGCGGCCGGCGAGGTGGCGTTCGATGAGGCGGGCCATGGCGACGTACTGGGTGAACACGAGCACCGCGCCGTCCTCGGCGAGGATGGTGTCGAGCAGTTCGTCGAGCAGTTCGAGCTTGCCCGACCGGCCGGCGAGCTTCGGCGAGGTCTCCTTGAGGTACTGGGCGGGGTGGTTGCAGACCTGCTTGAGGCCGGTGAGGAGTTTGACGATCCGGCCGCGGCGGGCGATGCCGTCGGCTTCGCGGACCTCGGCCATGAGCTCGCGCACGACGGCCTCGTAGAGCGCGGCCTGTTCGCGGGTGAGGGCGACGGGCTGGTCGGTCTCGGTCTTGGGCGGCAGTTCGGGCGCGATGCCGGGGTCGGTCTTGCGGCGGCGCAGCAGGAACGGCCGCACGAGCCGGGCGAACCGCCGCGCGGCCTCCTGGTCGTGGTCGGCTTCGATGGGGCCGGCCCAGCGCGCCTTGAACTGGGCGGCGGTGCCGAGCAGGCCGGGGGTGGTCCAGTCGAGGATCGCCCACAGCTCCGAGAGCGTGTTCTCCACCGGGGTGCCGGTGAGGGCGACGCGGGCGCGGGCGGGGATGCGGCGCAGGGCCTTGGCGGTGTCGGAGGCGGGGTTCTTCACGTGCTGGGCCTCGTCGGCGACGACCAGGCCCCAGTCGACGTCGGCGAGCCGGTCGGCGTCCAGGCGCATGGTGCCGTAGGTGGTGAGCACGAAGCCCTCGTGCGCGACCTCGCGGCGGGGGCCGTGGAAGCGGCGGACGGGCACGCCGGGCGCGAAGCGCTCGATCTCGCGCTGCCAGTTGCCCATCAGCGACGCGGGGCAGACCACGAGGGTGGGTCCGGGGTCGCGCCGGTCGCGGTGCAGGTGCAGCGCGATGAGGGTGATGGTCTTGCCCAGGCCCATGTCGTCGGCCAGGCAGGCGCCGAGGCCGAGCGAGGTCATGCGGTCCAGCCAGCGCAGGCCGTGCAGCTGGTAGTCGCGCAGGGTGGCGCGCAGTGCGGGCGGCGCCTCGACGGGGTCGTCGTCGAGGTCGGCGAGGCGGGACTTCAGCTCGTCGAGCCAGCCGGTGGCGGCGACCTCGACCTCGACGCCGTCGACGCTGGTGGTGCCGGTCAGGGCCGCGCCGAGCGCGTCGATCGCGGTGACGGGTTTGAGGTTGCGTTCGCGGGCGCGGCGGGCGAGTTCGGGGTCGACCAAAGTCCAGCGGTCGCGCAGCCGCACGACCGGCCGGGTGGACTCGGCGAGCCGGTCGAGCTCGTCGGGGGTGAGCGGGTCGTCGCCCAGGGCGAGCTGCCAGTTCACCGACGTGAGCTGGTCCGGGCCGAAGAACGCGGGCCGGTCGGCGGGGCGTTCGCCGATGACGACCTTGGCCGACAGGTCCCGCACGAGGTCCTTGGGCCAGTGCACGTCCACGCCGGCGGCGGCGAGCCGGACCGCGCCGGTGGCGAGCAGGTGCTCCACGTCGGAGTCGAGGAGGGCGACCTCGTCGGGCACGGGCTGGTCGAGCAGCCGTTCCAGCGGCGACCAGGCGCGGGCGGCGCGGCGCAGGGCGACCGTGGCCTCGGCCCGGGACCGCTGGTTGGCCGACGCCCAGAGCTCCGCGGCGTCGACCACGCGGGCGGGGTCGGCGAGGCTGTGGACCTGCACGACGGCGCGGAACGGGCCGAAGCCCTCGATCCGCAGCGAGATGCGCACGCCCTGGTCGGCCCAGTCGCGCAGGTGCGGCACCCGCTGCGGCGCGGTGGCGGCGAAGGCGGGCGCGCCGGCGGCGTGCACGGCCGCCGCGCCGCGCGGCATGGTGTCGGCGACGGCGTCGAGGAACGCGCGCAGCAGCGGTTCGGCGTCGGGCAGTTCGAGCGGCTCGCGGCCCGGCAGCGGCACGGCCCGGGCGTGCGCGGGCATCGCGTCGGCCAGGTCCCGCACGCGGGCGTGGTCGGCGGCGTCGAGCGGACCGAGCAGCCAGGCGTCGAAGTCGCCGTCGGTGACCGCGGGCCGCACCCGACCTCGTGCGACGAGCTGCAACGCCACGACGACGGCCGCGCCCCAGAACGCCGCGGCGGGGTGGGCGTGCGGTGTGCGGCGGGCGCGGCTGAGCAGCGGCACGGCCTCGGCCACGGGCAGCCGCAGCGCGGGCACGGTGCGCGCGGCGCCGTCGGGGGTGGCGACGGTGAGCCGGTCGGAGCCGGGTGCGCCGTCCGGTCCCGGGTGGTCTTGAGCGGGGTAGAAGGCGACGGTGGACGTGCGTGGCGGGTCGGCTGCCTCGAAGACGGCCGCGTACCGCTCCAACCCTGTGTTCAGCGTTCCCCCTCGCTACTCAAGTTTGAGTATAACCCAGCTGCCGGGTGCGCCGGGCGATCCCGGCTCGCCCGCCATGGGGTAGGCGCCCGCTTCGAGGCGTTCGACCAGGCCCCGCGTCCACTCCGCCCCGCTGGACGCGGTGTGCTCCCACAGCCCGAACAGCTCCTTGACGTGCGGCGGTTCGCCCCACTCCCCCGCCTGCCCGCGTGCCGCGTCCCGCCGCGCCTCCAACGCGGCCAACCGCTCGGTGAGCAGCCCGACGGCCTCCTCCCGCGACAGCGACGGCAGCAACGCCAGCCCGGCGGCCAGCAGGTCGGGCCGCGTCTCCGGGCGGCGCAGCGCGTCGCGCAGCAGCCTCTGGTACTCGGCCTCCCCCTTGGGGGTGATCTCGTAGTCCGTGCGGCCCGGCGGCACGGAGTGGTCGGTCAGGCTGCCGTCCTTGGTGAGCTGCTTGAGCGCGTGGTAGATCGAGCCCCACTTGACGTTGGCCCACTCCCCCGCGCCCCACGACATGAGGTCGTTGCCGATCAGGTAGCCGTGGGCGCGCCCGTAGCCGCGCACCACCCCGAGCACCAGCAGCCGTGTTGCCGACATCGCGTCCTCGTCCAGCGGTGTCCGGGTTCCGCGATCCCGGTTTCGCCGATCAGGGTAGAGCGCCGAGGATGGGCCGGTGACCCTCGCCAAGATCGACGACGCCGGGCGGCGCGCCCGCCTCGGCGTCCGCCACCTGCTGTCCACCCGTGCCGCCGAGGTGGAGGACGTGGTCGACGCGGTCGTGGGCCTGCACGCCACCGATCCCGCCACGGTGTTCCTGTCCGCGTGCGCCCGCCTGGAACGGCCTTCGGTGGAGGCGGTGGAGGCCGCGCTCTACGAGCGGGGGACGGTGGAACGGCTGCTGTGCATGCGCCGCACGATGTTCGCCGTCACCGCGGCGACCGCCCCCGTGGTGCAGGCCGCCGCGGGCGCCGCCGTCGCCGCGGCGGAACGGCGGAAGCTGCTCGGCTACCTGGCCGAGGGCGTCGGCTGGGACGCCGACCGGCTCGCCGCGGTCGAGGACGCCACGCTGGAGGCTCTGCGGCAGCGGGGTGCGGCCACCACCGTCGACCTCACCCGCGACGTGCCGGACCTGCTCGACCAGGTCGTCGTCGCGGCCGGCAAGCCCTACGAGACCCGCCAGAACGTGTCCAGCCGCATCGTCCGCGTCCTGGCCGCCGAGGGCCGGATGCGGCGTGGTCGTCCCCTCGGCACGTGGCTGAGCACCCGGTTCCGCTGGGAGCCCGCCACGCCGTGGCCCGAGGTCGAGCCCGACGCCGCGCGCGCCGAACTGGCCCGCCGCTGGCTCGCCTCCTACGGGCCCGGCACCGAGGCCGACCTCAAGTGGTGGACCGGCTGGAACCTGGGGCACACCCGCAAGGCCCTCGCCGCGGCGGGCGCCGTCGCGGTGGAGCTGTCCACCGGCCCCGGCTACGCCCTGCCCGAGGACCTCGACCCCGTCGAGGACCCGCCGCCGTGGGTCGCGCTGCTGCCGGCACTGGATCCGACACCGATGGGGTGGCAGGCTCGCGGCTGGTACCTCCCCGACCGGCACCGGCCACGCCTGTTCGACACGGCGGGCAACGTGGGTCCCACCGTGTGGTGCGACGGCGCGGTCGTCGGCGGGTGGGCCCAACGCGCCGACGGCGGACTGGTGTGGGAACTCCTCGAGGACGTCGGCGCGGATGCGGAGGCAGCGATCGCCCGGGAGGCGGACCGGTTGGCGTCCTGGCTCGGCGGGGTGCGCGTGATCCCCCGCTTCCGGACACCGTTGGAGAAGGAGTTGGCGACATGATCCTGTTGCGGAAGGTGGACGACTGCGCGGTGGAACGGCTGCTCGGACTCGCGGTGGCCGACACCGACCCGGGCGACGTGATGCCACCGGGCTGGACGGTCGACCGGCCCGACGAGTTCCGCGAGTTCTACCGCGGTTTCCAGGACGACGCCTACGAGATCGTGGAGGACGACCGCACCGTCGGCATGGTCCGGCTCACCGCCAAGGGCGAGACCGGCATCTGGGTCGCCCGCTGCGCCCGGGGCAACGGCATCGGTCTCGCCGCGCTGCGCCGCGTGGTCGAGGAGGCCTCCAGACGCGGCGTCACCACGATCGTCGCCGACACCACCACCGACAACGTCGCCGCCACGACCCTGCTCCGCAAGGCAGGCGCCACCCTGGAGGTCGACGGCGCCCGCGTCTGCGCGCGCATCGCCGTGCCGACCGAGCCGTCGCCCGACCTCGCCGACACCGGCGAGCTGCTCGTGGCCTACCTCGACTTCTACCGCGACGCCGTGCTCCGCAAGATCGACGGCATGTCGGAGGAGGAGCTGCGCACCAGCCGCCTGCCGACCGGCTGGACGCCGCTGGCGATGGTCAAGCACCTGGCGCACGTGGAACTGCGCTGGCTGCGCTGGTGCTTCCGCGGCGAGGAGATCGCCCACCCCTACGGCAACCCCGATGTCAAGCGCGCCGAGTGGGTCGTCGAGGACGACGACACCACCGACCGCGTCCGGGCGTTCTACCTCGAGCAGTGCGCCCGGTCGCGCGACATCGCCGCCGAGGCCGCCCTCACCGACCGCGCCGCCCGCTGGAACCGGCCGGAGGTGCCGCCCGCCACGCTCGCCTGGATCCTGTTCCACCTGCTGCAGGAGTACGCGCGCCACGTCGGCCACCTCGACATCGCGCGCGAGCTCAGCGACGGCGTGGTCGGGACCTGACCGTCACGTCGCGGACCGGCGGAGCTTGGCGGCCAGCGCGCGGCGGGCGACCGGGCCGAGCTCCTGCACCACGTCGACCAGCGCCGCCACGCGCTCCAGGGCGTCCAGCGCGGCGTTCGCGCCGGCGGGGTCGACGCCCTCGAACAGCTCCAGGCCGATGAACCCGGCGCACACGGCGCGGGCGAGCCCGGCGGTGTCCACCAGGTCGGCCACCGGCGAGTCGGCCAGCAGCCGGTCCAGGGCACGTTCGACCGGCCGGACCCACAGCTCCAACGCCGCGGACGTCGCCTTGGCCAGCGCCGGGTCCGCCTGCGCGCCGGCGAGCACCTGGGCGAGCACCATGACGTTGCCCAGCGAGCGTTCCTCGGCGTGCAGCCGCCGGCCGAGGTCCAGCAGCTGCCGCAGGTCGGCGACCTCGTCCAGCCGGGCCGCGAACGGCGCCACCCTGGCCTCGGTCGCGGCCAGGCACGCCGCTTCCAGCAGCTCGTGCACGCTGCCGAAGTGGTAGAACACCAAGGCCTGGTTGACGCCGGCGGTGGCGGCGATCGTGCGCGCGGACGTCCCGGTGATGCCGTGCCGCCGGATGGTCTCGATCGCGCCGTCGATCAGTCGCTGTCGGGTGTCGGCCATGTCATCACGGTAGGGGCGCGGCCGCGCGGACCTCCGCCGGGCGTGCGCACAGGTAGGGCCGGGCGAGGGCCAGGGCGGTCGCGGTGAGGCCGATCCCGACGAAGACCGGCGCCAGGTGGCCCACGTCGGTGTAGCCGATGGCGCCGTGCACGACGACCGCGGGCTGGAACCCCGCGGCGGCGGCCAGGGCGAGCGACCACCACACCCACGCCTCGCCCCGACGCCAGCCCCACGCGCCGAGCAGCGTGATCGCGGCGGCCGCGGACATCAGCGCCCCGCCGAAACCCGCCCGGTCGTGCGCGACGAACCCCGGCAGCCGGGGGTTGGCCGCCCGCAACGCCTCCGCCCCGGTCCGCAGGAACTCCAGGTCGGAGGTCACGAACACGTCCGACAGACCGACCGCCGACACCACCACCCCACCCGCGAACAGGCCGACCCCCGTGCACACCAGGAGCAACTGCCCGACCAGCGCCCGGCGCCACTCGTGCTCGGGCCCGTCCGGGCGCGCGGTCCACCGGGGGTCGTGCGGACGACGCCGGGTGGCGGCCAGGAACATCGGGAACAGCACCACGGCCGCCGCGGTGTGCAGCGGCTCCACGAACCCGACCCCGAGGAAGTAGAGCACCGTCGGGAACCCGACCCACCCGGAGACGAGGAACGCCTCACGGGCCCACGGCCGGCCCGTCCGCATGCCGCCACCCGCCAGGCCCACGTAGAGCACGCCGATCGCGATCATCGTGCCCGCCATGGTGATCCGGTCGTGCTGCAGGAAGTGCACCAGGTGGTGGTTGATCCCGTGCAGCCCGGCCACGTCCGCGCCGAGGAAACCGCGGTCGTACCACAGCAGCACCGGACCGAGGGTGATCGCGGCGGCGCCCGAGCCCGCGACGATCATGCCCAGCCCGACCAGCACACCCCACCACCACGCCGGCCACCGCCGGGGATCACGGCCGACGTCGCGCACCGACGGCGCCGGACCGGTGGGCGTCGCCGCCTCCACGACCCGCGCGAAGAACCCCGGACCGGCCCGCACCAGCACCTCGGGCGTGACCAGGACCGCCTTGGCCGGATCGACGAGGAGGTCGGCGGCACCTGCCGTGGACGTCGACGCCAGGTGGACCACGTGCGGATCGGCCCCGACCCGGACCGCGTCGACGTGCGGCGACAGCGCCTCCACCACGGCCTGCTCCGTCGCCCGCACCACCACCGGCACCCGTCGGCCCGCGACGGCCTCACGCACCACGTCGACGTCCGCGGGCCCGACCGGCGCCACCTCGACCACCCCCGCGCCCAGCAGCGGCAACGCCCGCACCGCGTCCCGCGCCGCACCCGGCGGCACCACCGCGCCCAGCCGAACGCGCACCGGGACGCCGGCGACCACGCCGGCCAGCCGCGACGGCGGATGACGGTGCCCGAACCCCCACGACACCAGCCGGCCGCCGCCAGGCCACGACCCGACCGTAGCCAACGTCCGCAACGCGACCCGCCGGGAGCGAGGGGTCCCCAGCAGCGCGGCGGCGATCCCGCGCAGCGGGTGGTAGGTCCAGTCCGGCATTCAGCGCCCCGCGCCCGCCGGCACGCCGGGTGGCGTCCACCCGAGGACCGGCGCCATGGCCCGCAGCGTCACGGAGGCCGGGGTCAGCCTGGCGGCGAGATCACGCGCCGCCACCGCGGGCGGCCACGACCACCGGGCCAGCCGGCCCAGCCGCGCCGAACGCCGCACCACCCTCCGGGTCCGCGGCCCCCGCACCCGGTCGTAGCGCACCAGCGCCGAACCCACGCTCGCGTCCTCGGAGACCAGGCAGTCGGCCAGCACGACCGCGTCCTCCAAGGCCTGACCCGCGCCCTGCCCCAAGGCCGGGTCCATCGCGTGCGCCGCGTCCCCCGTCAACACCACCCGGCCGCGCACGCAGCTCGTCAACGGCGGCAGGACGTGCACGTCGTGGCGGACCACACCGCCCTCCGGCACCGCCGCCAGCAGCGCGGGCACCGGGTCCGGCCAGTCGCCGAACCGGTCGCGCACGGCGGCCAATTCACCGTCGGCGGCGACCCCGCCGGCGGGCACCGCCGCCGTCCCGAAGCAGTAGAACCGCCCACCCGGCAGCGCGGTGAACCCGAACCGCTCACCGCGACCCCAGATCACCGCGCCCTCCCCCGGCGGCTCGGCGACGGGCTCGGTGATCATGCGCCACGCCGTGCACCCCGCGTAGCGCGGCGCCCGCGCGTGCGGCCACCACTGCCGCCGCACCCCGCTGTGCACACCGTCCGCGCCGACCACCAGGTCCGCCCGCACGACCCCGCCCCGGTGCTCGACCACCATCGCGTCACCGTCCGACCGCACCGCGGACACCTCGCTGTCCGACCGCAGGCACCCCGGCGGCAACGCCTCCGCCAACGTGCGGACCAGGTCCGCCCGGCGCACCACGACCAGCGGCACGCCGTGCCGCCGCGTGATCTCGGCGTTGTCCAGCCGCGACAGCCACCGGCCGGAGCGGCCGCGCACACCGCCCGCCGTCTCCACCGCGCCGACCGCCCGGACCCGCTCCGCCACCCCGAGCGCCCCGAGCGCCCCGAGCGCGCGCATCGCGTTCGGCCACAGCGAGAGCCCCGCGCCGACCTCGCCGAACCCGGCCGCGCGTTCCAGCACCACGACCCGCCACCCGGCCCGGCGCAGCGCGACCCCCGCCGCCAGACCACCGATACCGCCACCGACCACGACCACTGTTCGCCCGACCACCGGCCACCCCCTGTTTTGAGCGAGTGCTCAAAACGGAGGGTAGCCAGTTTTGAGCACTCGCTCAATGCCGGATCAGGACGACACCGAACCGATCACCACGGTCGCCGACAACTCCTCGTCCGACACGACCTCCGCGCGCAACCCACCCGCCGCGAACGCCGCCACCGTCCCCGCCGCCTGCCGCGCGCCCGTCTCCACCAACAACCGCCCACCCGGCGCCAACCAGCGCGCCGCACCCGCGATCACCCGCCGCTGCACGTCCAGACCGTCCGTCCCGCCGTCCAACGCCACCCGCGGCTCGTGCTCACGCGCCTCCGGCGGCATCAACCCGATCGCCCCGGTCGGCACGTACGGCGCGTTCGCCACCAGGACGTCGACCCGCCCCGCCAACGACACCGGCAACGGCTCGTAGAGATCACCCGCGTACACCCGATGCGAACCCACGTTGCGCCGAGCACACGCCACCGCCACCGGATCCACGTCCACCGCGTGCAACTCCACCCCGGCCACCCGATCGACCACCGCCGCACCCACCGCACCCGACCCGCAGCACAGGTCCACCACCACGCCCCTCGCCCGCGCGGCCCCCACCGCCACCCGCACCAGGAACTCCGTGCGGCGGCGAGGCACGAACACCCCCGGCTCCACCACCACCCGCAACCCGCAGAACTCCGCCCACCCCACCACGTGCTCCAGCGGCAACCCGGCCACCCGCCGGGCCGTCAACGACTCCAACTCCTCCGGCCCACGCGCGGCCGCCACCAACACCCGCGCCTCGTCCTCGGCAAACACACACCCGGCCGCACGCAACCGTGCGACGACATCAACATCCATGGGAACGAACGCCTCTCGTGAAACCCGAGGGCGCCCCTCACACCGCCACGACGCGGCCGGGAGCGACCCGATGCACACCAGCAGAAATGGGTCCCACCTCCCTCGTCCGCGCCAACCGGCACACCGTATATCACCGCCCACCGACCTCAACCCCCGCCGGCGCGCGCACGCGCCACCGCGGCCTCCACGCCGTCCAACAACACCTCCAACCCCGTCACGAAGTTCCCCACCGCGTCCCGTTCCAGGTACGGCACGCAGTCGTCCCCCTCCACCGGCGGCGGCTCCTCGGCGCCCAGCCACGCCGACAGCGGGAAGCGCTCGGCGAAGTCCGGGGCCACCTCCTCGAACACCGCCGAGCGCGAGAACCACCACTCCTCGTCCGTCATCCCCGTCTCCCGCGCCGCCCGCCGCGCCTCCGCGATCACCCCCGCCGCACCGCGCACGAACTGCACCAGCGCACCCACCACACCCCGCAACACCGACACGTCCAACCCCGTCGGCCGCAGGATCCGCAGCAGCACCTCCACCATCAGGAACTCGTTCGGCCCCAACACCGGCCGCGCCTGCGACACCTGCAACACCCACGGGTGAGCCAGGAAGAAGTCCCGCGCGTCCCGCGCCCACGCCCGCAACGCCACCCGCCACCCGCCCTCCGCCGGGTACTCCGACGGCAACTCCCCCAACACCCGGTCGTACATCAGGTCCAACAACTCCGCCTTGCTCGGCACGTACGTGTACAACGCCATCGCCGAACGCCCCAACCGCTCCCCCACCGCACGCATCGACAACGCCGCCATGCCGTCCCGGTCCGCCACCTCGACCGCCGCGTCCACGATCACGTCCACCGACAGCCCCGACCCCGCACCACCACCCGGCGCACGCCACAGCAGCCGCATCGACCGACGCGCGTCACCCTGCCCGGCGAAGACCGCCACTTGCCCACCCCTTACAGCGTAAAGTACCGTGCCGCGAGCACCTTACGGCATAAACAAAGCAGGGGGAAAGCCAGGCGATGGCCGCACCAGCAGACAGCCACGACGTCATCCAAGTACGCGGCGCCAGGGAGAACAACCTCGCCGACGTCTCCGTCGACATCCCCAAACGACGACTCACCGTCTTCACCGGCGTCTCCGGCTCCGGCAAGTCCTCCCTCGTCTTCGGCACCATCGCCGCCGAGTCCCAACGACTCATCAACGAGACCTACACCGCGTTCATCCAGTCCTTCATGCCCAGCCTCGGCCGCCCCGACGTCGACGCCCTGCGCAACCTCAGCGCCGCCATCATCGTCGACCAGGAACGCATGGGCGCCAACTCGCGCTCCACCGTCGGCACCGCCACCGACGCCCACACCATGCTCCGCATCCTCTTCAGCCGCCTCGGCCAACCGCACGTCGGCACCTCCGGCGCCTTCAGCTTCAACCTCCCCGAAGGCATGTGCCCGCGGTGCGAAGGCCTCGGCCGCGTCTCCACCGTCGACGTCGACCAGCTCGTCGACCGCACCAGATCCCTCACCGAAGGCGCCATCACCGTCCCCGGCTTCACCGTCGACAACTGGTACGTCCAGACCTACGTCCAATCCGGCTTCTACGACCCCGACAAGAAGCTCCAGGACTTCACCGACGAAGAATGGGACGCCTTTCTCAACCGCGAAACCACCAAAGTCAAAATCGGCAAGACCAACGTCACCTACGAAGGCCTCCTGGTCAAAGTCCAACGCCTCTACCTGGGCAAGGACCGGGAATCCATGCAACCCCACATCCGCGCCTTCGTCGACCGCGCCGTCACCTTCACCGACTGCCCCGCCTGCGGCGGCGCCCGCCTCAACGCCGCCGCCCTCTCCGCCAAGATCGACGGGGTGAACATCGCCGACTGCTCCACCATGCAGATCAGCGACCTCGCCGACTGGGTCGCCAAGATCACCGACCCCTCCGTCGGCCCCATGCTCACCACCCTCAAAGAACTCCTCGACAACCTCGTCGAGATCGGCCTCGGCTACCTCAGCCTCGACCGACCCGCCGCCACCCTCTCCGGCGGCGAGGCCCAACGCGTCAAGATGGTCCGCCACGTCGGCTCCGCCCTCACCGACGTCACCTACGTCTTCGACGAGCCGACCGTCGGCCTGCACCCCCACGACATCCAGCGCATGAACGACCTCCTGCTCCGCCTGCGCGACAAGGGCAACACCGTCCTGGTCGTCGAGCACAAACCCGAGGCCATCGCCATCGCCGACCACGTCGTCGACCTCGGCCCCGGCGCGGGCGCCAACGGCGGCCACATCACGTTCACCGGCACCGTCGACGAACTCCGCGCCTCCGGCACCCTCACCGGCCGCCACCTCGACCACCGCGCCCGACTCCGCGACCAGGTCCGCACGCCCACCGGCCTGCTCCCCATCACCGGCGCCACCCTGCACAACCTCAAAGGCGTCGACGTCGACATCCCCCTCGGCGTCCTCACCGTCGTCACCGGCGTCGCCGGCTCCGGCAAGAGCTCGCTCATCCACGGCTCCCTCGCCCACCGCGACGACGTCGTCACCGTCGACCAGGCGCCCATCCGCGGCTCACGACGCTCCAACCCCGCCACCTACACCGGGCTGCTCGACCCCATCCGCACCGCCTTCGCCAAGGCCAACGGCGTCAAACCCGCCCTCTTCAGCGCCAACTCCGAAGGCGCCTGCCCCAAGTGCAAGGGCATCGGCCTCGTCTACACCGACCTCGCGATGATGGCCGGCGTCGCCTCCGTCTGCGAGGAGTGCGAGGGCAAGCGGTTCACCGCCGAGGTCCTCACCCACACCCTGCGCGGCCGCAACATCAGCGAGGTGCTCGGCATGTCCGTCACCGAGGCCCGCGACTTCTTCACCGAGAAGCAGGCCAAGGCCGTCCTCGACCGGCTCGTCGACGTCGGCCTCGGGTACCTCTCCCTCGGCCAACCCCTCACCACGCTGTCCGGCGGCGAGCGGCAACGGCTCAAGCTCGCCATCCACATGGCCGAGAAGTCGTCCACCTACGTCCTCGACGAGCCGACCACCGGCCTGCACCTCGCCGACGTCGACCAGCTGCTCGCCCTGCTCGACCGGCTCGTGGACGACGGCAACACCGTCATCGTGATCGAGCACCACCAGGCCGTCATGGCGCACGCGGACTGGATCATCGACCTCGGTCCCGGCGCCGGGCACGACGGCGGCCGGGTCGTCTTCACCGGCACCCCCGCCGACCTGGTCGAGAACGGCTCCACCCTGACCGCCCGGCACCTCGGCGCCTACGTCGGCCGCTGACCGTCCCGGCTGCTTTTCACCGAGCCTTCTCCCGGTGCCACGTCCGGCGCCGGGAGAAGGCTCGGTTCAGCTGACACTGAAGTTATTAAGATTATTGGCCAATGGGGCGTGGGTGCCCGATCGTGGTCGTCGTTCGGAATACCGCAGGTCGTTCCCACTGCCGGCCGATTGTCCGGTACCGAGCGGTCCTCTAACGTTGCCGATCACGTCCGCGCGAACGTGATCGCAGAACCTCCACTCCCCGGCCGACCCGCGCCGCTATGGGTCTGCCGGAACCCCTGCACGAGGGAGAACCCTGCAATGGGAGACGTTCGCGGATCCAGACGAGCCCTGCTCGCGTTAGCCGCGGTGGCGATGACCACCGCGGCACTGGCCACCGGCGCCACACCCGCCGTGGCCGAAGCCGACATCCTCGGCGCCGACAACCCGACCGCCATCGCGGACAGCTACATCGTCGTGTACAACGAGCTGTCCACCCAGAGCGTCGACGCGCTCACCGCCGACCTCAGCGCCAAGTACGACGCCAAGGTCGACTACACCTACCGCAACGCGCTGAAGGGCTTCGCGGGCACGCTGTCCGAACGGGACGCGCGCCGCCTGGCCGCCGAGCCCGGCGTGGCCTACGTCCAGCAGAACGGCGAGGTCAAGGCGACCGCGACCCAGCCGAACCCGCCGTCGTGGGGCCTGGACCGCATCGACCAGCGCAACCTGCCGCTCGACTCGTCCTACACCTACCCGAACGACGGCACCGGCGTCACCGCCTACATCATCGACACCGGCATCCGGACCACGCACTCCGACTTCGGCGGCCGGGCCACCTGGGGCACCAACACCGTCGACACCAACAACACCGACTGCAACGGCCACGGCACGCACGTGGCGGGCACGGTCGGCGGCACGGCCCACGGCGTCGCCAAGGGCGTGCGGCTGATCGCGGTCAAGGTGCTCAACTGCTCGGGCTCCGGCTCGTTCGCCGGTGTCGCCGCGGGCATCGACTGGGTCACCGGCCACCACACCTCCGGCCCGGCCGTGGCCAACATGAGCCTGGGCGGCCAGGGCAGCGACGTGACCGGCGAGACCGCGGTCCGCAACTCCATCGCCGACGGCGTGACCTACGCGATCGCGTCGGGCAACTCCAACGCCAACGCGTGCAACTTCACCCCGGCCCGCGTCGCCGAGGCGATCACGGTCAACGCGTCGACCAACACCGACGCCCGCGCCTCGTTCTCCAACTGGGGCACGTGCACGGACATCTTCGCGCCCGGCCAGAACATCACCTCGGCGTGGATGACCAACGACACCGCCACCAACACCATCAGCGGCACGTCCATGGCCGCGCCGCACGTCGCCGGCGGCGCCGCGGTCCTGCTCGGCGCCACGCCGTCGTTGACGCCCGCGCAGGTCGCGAGCGCGATGATCGGCAACGCCACCCCGGACAAGATCACCAGCCCGGGCACCGGCTCGCCGAACCAGCTGCTGTTCGTCAACACCGGCGACCCCGGGCCCGGCAACCCGTCGGTCACCCCGCCGGGCAACCAGACCGGCAGCGTCGGCACGGCCACCAGCCTGCAGCTCAAGGCCTCCGGCGGCGCGCCGCCGTACACCTGGTCGGCCACCGGCCTGCCGCCCGGCCTCGCGATCGCGGCGTCCACCGGCCTGATCTCCGGCACGCCCACCGCCGCGGGCTCCCACACCGTGACCGCGACGGCGACCGACAGCGCGGGCAAGTCCGCGAGCACCACGTTCACCTGGACCGTCAACCCGACGGGCGGCACGTGCGCCGCGCCGGGTGAGAAGGCGGTCAACGGCGGCTTCGAGAGCGGCACCACCGGCTGGGCGAACGCCACCCACACCATCGCCGCGTGGACCGGCGAGGGCTCGCCCCGCTCCGGCACCCGCTCCTCGTGGATCAGCGGCTACGGCTACAGCAACACCGAGACGCTGACCCAGACCGTCACCGTCCCGGCGGGCTGCACGAACACCACGCTGTCGCTGTGGCTGAAGATCAGCACCGACGAGTACGAGCCGGAGGTGTTCGACACCTTCACCGTCGCGGTGGCCGGCACCACCCTGGCGACCTACACCAACCTCAACCCGTCCGGCTACGAGGTGCGCACCTTCAGCCTGGGCGCGTACGCGGGCCAGACCGTCACGCTGAGCTTCTCCGGCGTGGAGGACTGGTCCTACCAGACCTCGTTCGTGGTGGACGACGTCTCGGTGAACGCGGCCTGAGCCGAACGTGGGGAGGGCCGGCGCACCGGCCCTGACCCCCGCCACACCTCACCCCCCGATGGGGGAGGGGCCGCTGGCCCCGTCGGGCTAGCCGAGGGTGTTCGCGCCGTCGCCGTAGCTCTCCCAACCCAGCCGCAGGTCGGTGACCGCCGGACGCCAGTTGGTCTTGCGCAGCCACTGGCCGTCGACGTCGGGGGTGGACACGCCGTCGGCCACCAGGCCCTCGACCACCGCGCCGTTCAACGAGGTGGAGATCCGGCCCGCCGGGTCCACGGTGAACTGCACGCAGTTCCACTGGCCGGTGGGCAGCGGCTTGCTCTTCGACACGCCGACCGGGCTCTGCTCGGGCAGGGTCGCGTCGTCGGACTCGCGGTTCCACTGCAGCGCCGAGTTCTGGCCGCCCATGCGCAGGTCCTTGCCGCCGTCGGCGGAGTCCTTCATGGCCATGAACGTCACGTGCGCCATCGGCAGGGCCGTGGTGTGGCGGACGTAGAAGCGGCCGTGCACCACGCTCGTGCCGGTGAGCGGGGTGCCGAAGAAGATGTGGTTGCAGTAGCCCGACGCGCCGTTGACCCGCACCGACTTCGAGCCGCTGCGCGCGACCGAGTTGTCGATGCTGACCGTGCCCTGGCCGGTGCAGTTGGCCGCGCCGACGGTCCACCGGCCGCTCGGCGCGGACCCGGTCTGCTGCTCGAAGCCGTCGCACAGCGTCGCCGTGCCGCAGTCGCCCGGGGGCACGTCGGTCGTGGTGGTCGTCGTCGTGGTCGACGTCGTGGTGCTCGTGGACGTGGTGGTCGACGTCGTCGTGGTCGTGGTCGGGTCGCCGCTGCACGAGACGCCGTTGAACGCGAAGTCGGTCGGCGTCGCGTTCGAGCCGCTGTAGGTGGCCTGGAAGCCGAACTGGGCGCTCGCGCCCGTGGCCAGCGAGCCGTTCCACGGCATGTTGGACGCCGTCACCACGGCGCCGGACTGCTTCACGTCGGCGCTCCAGCCGGAGCTGACCACTTGGTTGCCGGTGAAGGTCCAGGTGAGCTTCCACGAGGTGACCGGAGCGGACTGGTTGGTCACGGTCACGTTGGCGGTGAACCCGGTGGCCCACTGGTTGAGCTTGTAGTCCACGGCGCAGACGGGAGCAGCACCCGCCGTACTGGTCCCGCCGATCACCACCAACCCGGCTATCGACACCACAGCGGCCACCGCCGCCAGCAGATTTCGCACAACAACCCCTTCGTTGTCGTATCTGGGAGCGTTCCCAGAAACTGACTGTAACGATTCCGTCACCCCGATGGAATACTCCGGCTGCCGCAACGGCGATTCCGGCGAAGGCGTCCGGCGTCGCGGACTACCGTGCACTGTGATCCACAACGGACCGGGCCACCGAGGGGGACCAATGCCCACCGCCGCCGAGATCGACCGGCTGCGCCGCCAGGGTGAACTGGACCGGGCCGAGGCCCTGGCCGGGCACGACCACTCCGCCGACGACACCGACCTGCGGATCGTGCGTGGCCGGTTATCGCTGGCCCGGCACCGGTACGACGAGGCGCTGGCGCTGTTCGCGGACGACGACGACCGCCTGCTCGCGTGGCGCGTCGCGACCCTGTCCCGCACGTATCGCGACGACGAGGCGTTCGCCGTGGCCGCCGAGGCGATCACCCGGTACCCGGACAGCGTGCCGCTGCGCCTGGCCCTCGGCCGGGCGCACCTGGACGCGTGGCGGCCGCGCGAGGCGCTCGCGGCCTTCACCGAGGCCCGCCGCCTCGCACCGGACGACTGGCGCACCACCGGCTGGCTCGCCGTCGCCCTGGCCAACCTGACCCGCCTTGACGAGGCGAAGGCGACCGCCGCGGAGGCGGTCCGGAGCCACCCCGGCACGCCGAAGGCCCACTACGTCCTCGGTCGCGTCCACTCGGCCTCCTACGAGTTCGCCGAGGCGGTGGCGTGCTACGACGCGGCACTGGACCTCGACCCGCGCTACCCGGACGCGTTCGAGTGGAAGATCACCGCGCTGCGCCTCCAGCACCGCTACGACGAGGCCGAACGGGTGGCCGGAGCCGCGGTGGCGGCGGTGCCCTCCGTGCCCCGGCTGCACGTCGAGCACGCGTGGGTGCTCAGCGACCAGCACCGCCACGACGAAGCCCTGGCCGCCGTCGACCGGGCGCTGGCGCTCGACCCCGCGCACCGCTGGGCGTTGGAGAGCCGCATCGACCTGCTCCAGTCGCTCGGTCGCACCGACGACGCGCTGGAGCAGGCGGCCGACGCGGCGGACCGGCACCCGTCCGACGTGATGTTCCTCGTCTCCACGGCCTGGCTGCACGCCGCGCGCGACGAGCACGACCGGGCGATGGAGCACCTGGACCGCGCCGCGGCGATCACGCCGACGCACGAGTCGGTGGTGCGGAGCCGGATCTCGATCCTGGTCTCGGCGGACCGGTACGACGAGGCCGAAGCGGCGGCGGGCGTGGGCCTGGCGCACTACCCGGACGACCCGGACCTCCAGTTCACCCTGGCCGGCGTGCACCTGGGCCGCGGCGAGACCGACCTCGCCGTCGCGTGCTGCGACCGGGCGTTGGCCGGTGTGCCGCGGCACGCGCCCGCGTTGCGCCGCAAGATCATGGTCCTCCGCGACGCCGGTCGGTCCGAGGAGGCGCTGGAGACCGGCGAGCGGGCGCTGGCGTGGCACCCCCGCGACCCCGCGATCCACCTCGCGCTGGCGCGCCTGCACGCCGACGAGGGCCGGCACGGGGAAGCCCTCGACCACGTCGAGCGCGCCTTGGTGGTCACCCCTCGCGACACCAACGCGTTGCAGGCGCGGATCGACTGCCTCGGCCACCTCGGCCGGCGCGAGGAGGCCGCGCAGGCGGGGCGGGACGCCGTGGCGCTGCGCCCGGACGATCCCGACCTGGGCGTGGAGCACGCGTGGGCGTTGAGCGCGCTCGACCTGGAGGACGAGGCCGTCGAGGCGGTCACCGGCGCGCTGCGCCTGTCCCCCGACCACGCCTGGGCGCTGCGCAGCCGGGTCAGGTTCCTGACCTACGCGAAGCGGTTCGACGAGGCTGCCTCCGCGGCGGCGGACGCCGTGCGCCGGCAGCCCGACGACGCCGAGCTGCACGTCACGATCGCCCGCCTGCACATCGCCCGCGGCCGGCTGGACGAGGCGGTGGCGTCGGCCGAGCGGGCCCTGGCGCTCGAACCGCGGCACTCCGGGGCGCACAGCGCGCGGATCGTCGCGCTCGACGCCCTGGGCCGGGTGCCGGAGGCCCTGCTCGCGGCGGAAGCCGCCGCCGAGCAGCAACCCGAGGACGTGTCCACGCTCCTGCGCCTGGCCGACGCCTACAGCCAGGCCGGACGGCACGACGACGCCGTGACCGCGACCGAACGCGCGCTGGCGATCGAACCCGAGGACCGGGACGCCGTGCGGAACCTGATCGGCCACCTGCGCGAAGCCCGCCGGTTCGACGAGGCCGGCCGCGCGGCGGAGGAGGCGCTGGCCCGGATCACCGACGACCCCGACCTGCACGTCACCGTCGCCTGGCTGCACGCCGACCGCCACCGGGTGCCGGACGCCCTGACGTCGGTGGACGCCGCGCTGGCGCTCGACCCGGAGCACGAGTGGGCGTTGCGCAGCCGGACCGCGCTCCTGCACACCGCCGGTCGGGTGGACGAGGCGCTGGAGACGGCGGCCAGGGCGGCGGCGCTGCACCCCGACTCGTCGAGCCTGCACGTGACCGCCGCCGAGCTCGCCGCCGCCCGGCACCTCGTCGACGAGGCGCTGACCCACCTGGACCGGGCGTCGGCGGTCGACCCGGCCGCCGCGCTGCCCCACCGCCGGAGGATCCGCGTGCTGCGGCTCGCCCGCCGGTTCGACGAGGCCGGGCGGGCGGCCGACGAGGCGTTGGCGCGCTTCCCCGACGACGCCGACCTGCGCGTCGACATCGCCTGGCTGCACTCGGACCTCGGCCGCGGCGAGGCGGCGTTCGCCGAGGTCGAACGCGCGCTGGAACTGCGGCCGGAGCACGAGTGGGCGTGGCGCACCAAGGTGAGCCTGCTGCGCGCGGCCCGCCGGTACCCCGAGGCGCTCGTCGCCGCGGACCGGATGCTCGACGTGCGGCGCGACGAGCCGGACGTCCTGGTCACGGCCGCGTGGCTGCACGGCGACATGGGTGATCTCGACCGCGTGCTGGTGGTGACCGGGCGCGCCCTCGAACTCGACCGCGGGCACGTCGCCGCCTACGAGGCGCGGGTCGCCGCGTTGATCCTCCTCAACCGGTTCGAGGAGGCGGAGGAGACCGCGCGGCAGGCGTTGGTGAACGCGCCGGGCGTGGTGGACCTGCACGTGCTGCTGGCCAAGGTGCACGACCACGTCCGCGCGTTCGACCGCGCCGAGGAGCAGTTCGCCGCCGCACGCGCCGTCGACCCCTTCGACGAGGACCTGGTGGTCGCGCAGTCGGCGACGTTGCGCACCCTGCGCCGCCTCGGTGAGGCCGAACGCCTGGTCGCCGAGTTCTGCGCCCGGGTGCCGCACCTGCGCGGGCCGAGGTTCGAGCTGGGGTGGATCCACCACGACGCCCGCCGGCTGGGCGAGGCGCGTCGGGTGTTCGCCGCGCTGCTCGCCGACGCCCGCGACGACTACGAGCGCGCGGCGTCGCACCACGCCCTGGGCTGGGTGGCGTTCACCGGCGACGACCTCGTGACCGCCGAGAAGGAGTTCCGGGCCGCGCTGGTGGACCGCCCGGAGGACTACGACTACGTGCTGGCCCTGGTGTGGGCGCTGGCGCGGCAGGACGGCGAGCGGCGGTGGCGCGAGGCGGAGGGCCTGGCCGGCGGGCTGCTCGACCGGCGGGTCTCCGCGGCCGTGCACGTGTGCCTCGGCGTGCTCGCCTTCCGGCGCGGCGCCCTGGCCTCCGCCGAGTACCACCTGCGCCAGGCGTTGGAGGTCGACCCGCACCACGGCAGCCACGCCGACCTCGGCGCGCTGTACGTCCAGATGGGGCGGTACGAGGAAGCCGAGGTCGAGCTGGGCAAGGCCGTCGAGCGGGACTGGTACGACGTGAACGCGCACGTCGAGCTGGGCGCGTTGTTCCTGCAGCTGGGCGAGGAGCGGCTGTCCGACGCCGAACGGGAGTTCCGGCAGGCGGCGGCGATCGACCCGGCCTCGGGCGCGGCGGCGATCGGGTTGGCGCAGGCGCTGGCCAGGGCCGGCGACGAGGCGGAGGCGGAGTCCGTGCTGCGGCAGGCCGAGCAGCGGCAGGACGCGTCGCGCAAGTGGCGCACGCACCTGGCGCTGGCGCGGCTGCTGGTGCAGCGCGGCGACAAGCAGCAGAACCCGGACCTGCACGCGGAGGCGTACGCGCAGGCGCAGTCGGCGATCGAGACCGCGCCGGACGCGGAGGCGGACCCGCACTTCGTGGCCGGTGTGGCGCACCACCGCATGGGGTCGCTGGCCGCCGACGCGCGCGGCCGGTTCGGCTACCGGCTGCGCGCCATGCACCACCTGCGGGAGTGCCTCAAGCGCAGTCGCGGTCACGTCGAGGCGCAGCGGAACCTCCAGCTCCTGGAACGGGAGCTGAAGGCGGTGGCGCCCGCGATCTGGGGCGGCTACGCGGTGGCGACGATCTCGTTGCTGCTGCTCGGCACGATGTGGACGGCGTTCTTCTTCTCCAGCAAGGTGACCGCGGTGATGCTGACGGCCACCACGCCGGTGCTGGTGGGGCTGTTCACCGTGGCCGTGCTGCTGCCCGCGCTGATCCGGCTCAAGCTGCCCGGTTTCGAGGCCGACCTCCAGGCGGGCGGCGCGACGGTGTCGCCCGGTCCGACCGGGCAGGTCACGTTCGGTCCCGGCCGGTTGACCGTGACCAGCGGGCCGACCGGGCAGCTGCCCCGCCGGGAGTGATCACCCCAGCACGGTCACGGCGCCGCGCCCGCCGTCCACGCGGACGCGGTCGCCGGTCCTGATGCGGGTGGTGGCGTTGCCGCAGCCGACGACGGCGGGGATGCCCAGCTCGCGGGCGACGATCGCGGCGTGCGACAGGGGCGCGCCGACGTCGGTGACCACGGCGGCGGCGCGCGGGAACAGCGGGGTCCAGCCGATGTTGGTCACCGTGGTCACCAGGACCTCGCCGGGCTGGAGGGCGGCGCCGTCGGCGACGTCGTGGATCACCCTGGCGACGCCTTCCACCACGCCCGCCGCGCCGGGGAAGCCGGACACCGCGTCGCCGAGGGGCGCCGCGGCGGCGTCGTGCACGTCGGTCCGGCGGTTCGGGTCGGCGGCCCACGCCTCGGGGTCGAACCGGCCCCGGATCACGGTCGGGTAGGGCGGCAGCGCGCGGTAGCGGTCGTAGGCGGCACGGCGGGCCGGCACCGACGCCAACGGCGTCTCGTCGCTTTCGAGGACGCGCAAGGTCTCCTCGATCGGCAGGAAGAACACCGCGTCGCCGTGTCCGGTGACCTCGCCCGCCCGCACCAGGAACGCCCGCAGCACGGCGAACGTGCGCGCGAACTCCGACCGCGCCCGCTCCCGCTCACGGGCCAGCGCGGCGAGCCCGTCCACCTCGCGGCGCAGCCGGTCGACCTTGCCGGGGTGCGCGGCGCGCAGTCGCGCCCACGCCGCGTCGCGCACGGCCGCCTGCCTGGCCAGCAGCTCTTCGGGCTCGACGCCGACGTCGTCCGGGCGCGGCCACTCCGGGTCCTCGGCCGGGCGCGGCGCGGACACCTCGAACTCGTCGGCGAACCGGTGGCCGTACTGCCGGGCGTAGGCCTCGCGGGTGATCTCGCCGCGCTTGAGCCGCGCGAGGCCGAGCACCGGGCCGAGGCTCTCCAACTCCCCCGCCGCGCCGTGCGCGCCGGTCAGCAACGCGGTGGTGTCGTCCTCGCCCACGAGCGCGGCGAGCTTGCGGCGCACCTTGGCCGACGACATCGAGCCGTTGCGCGCGCCGGCGTCGAACACCTTGGCGTCCACGTGCAGCACGTCGTGCACGTCGGACCGCCACAGCGCGAGCAGGTCGGCGGGCGTCGAGGCGGCGCGGAAGGCGGCGTGCAGCCGTTCGGCCCGACCCGGCGCGGAGGCCAGCAGGCCGTCGATCCTCGCCCGGAACTCCCGGTTCTGCCGCAGGAACGGCAGCGCCGCCCCGATCGCCGCCCGCAGCACCGCCAGGCGGGACAGCGGCAGCGGCGGCACCTCGACACCGGCCGGGACGCGGCCGAAGTACAGCTCGACCGTCCGCCACATGAACCGGCTCAGGCCGAGCGCCCGACCGACGGCCAGCGCGGCGCTGAGGTTGAGGTAGAACCGGCCGCCGATGTTGCCCGACGTCGGGTGGCCGGCGATCGGCGGCTGGGCGAGCACCTTCGCGAACGACCAGGTGGCGGGCGACATCACGCTCGGCACGGCCTCGCGAAGGTTCGCGCACGTCCACAGGTAGTCGCCGCGCAGGGTGTCGTTCCAGACCTCGGCCAGCGCGGTGATCGGCCTGGCCTGCAACACCGCGATCCGCCCGCCGGCCACGGCCCACTCGACGTCCATCGGCACGCCGTACAGGTCCTGGACGCGTGAGCCCAACGCGGCCAGTTCCCGCACCTGCGCGTGGGAGAGCAGCGAACCGGACCCGCGCACCGCGCCGTCGGCGGACACGACGTACTCGTCGGGGGTGACCGTGCCGCCGACCAGCGCCTCGCCCAGGCCGGGCGCGGCGTTGACCACGGTCTCGGTCCGCGCGCCGGTCACGGGGTTCGCGGTGAACAGGACACCGGCCGCGTCGGCGGCCACCATCTGCTGCACGACGACGGCGATCGCCACGTCGGTGATGCCGTTGCGGGCGCGGTAGGCGACGGCGCGTGCGGTCCACAGCGACGCCCAGCACCGCTTGACCGCGTTCAGCACCTCGTCGCCGGACACGTCGAGGAAGGTGTCGTGCTGTCCGGCGAACGACAGGTCCGGCAGGTCCTCGGCGGTGGCCGACGACCGCACCGCGACCGGTCCCGGCGGCAGGGCGGCGCGGATGGCGTCGGCGATGTCGTCGGGCAGGTCCAGGCGCTCGAACGCGGCGGCGATCGCGGCCTCGCCTCCCCGGCCGGCCCGGATCTCGGCGTCGAGGCCCGCGGTGGCCCGGCGGTAGGCGTGCGTGGTCAGGTGGAAGCCGTCCGGCACGGGCAGGCCCGCGGCGGCGAGCCTGGCCAGCGAGGCGCCCTTCCCGCCGACCGCCTCCAGGTCCGCGGCGGGATCGGCGAGCGGCAGCACCAGCGCGGTGGTCCCCATGTGCCGATCTTCGCACCGGCGACTACGCCCCGTGGCGGGAACGCGCCGAACGCGGGCGCGCGGCCGGGTCGAGGGCGATCGCGATCCCCAGCCCCACCGCCACCACACCGGCGGCGACCACGAGCGCCGCGAAGAGCCCGGCCGCGGTGAACGCCAGACCGATGACCGCCACGCCGAGACCGCCCGCCAGCTCACGGCTCGAGGTGACCGCGGCCGAGGCGACTCCGGCGACCCGCTCGTCCGCGGCGTCCAGCACCGCGGTGGTCAACGGGGTCGTCAACGCCGAGCCGAAGCCGATCACCACCAGGCACGCGAGCACCACCGGTGGCCGCGCGAAGGACATCGCCACCAGCCCGGCCGTCACCGCGCCGAGCCCGCACGCCGCCGTCCGCCACGGTCCGAGCCGGGACACCAGGACGGGCACGACCGGCGCGCCCGCGATCACGGCCAACGCGGCGGGCACGAAGAACAGGCCGGTGGCCAGCGGGGTGAGGCCCTCGGCGTGGTGCAGGTGCAGCGGCAGCACGAACAGCACACCGCTGACCGCCAGCCCCCACAACGCCTGCGCGACCGTGCCGCCGACGAACCCCGACCGGGCCAGGCCGGCGGGGAACAACGGGTGCGCGGCCGACCGCTCCACCGCCACGAACATCAGGCACGCCGCGCCGGACAACGCGGCCAAGGCCGCCACCGGCCCTTCGCCGCCGACGCTCAACACGGTCGCGGTCACCGTGAACACGGCGGCCGTCAACGCCGCCGTCGACCGGATCGGCAACGGTGTCGGCCGGGTGATCCGCCGGGACGGCAGGGCCAGGAAGGCGAAGGCGGCCACCGCCACGCACGCCGGGACGTTGCCGAGGAAGATCCACCGCCAGTGCGCCGCCTCGCTGAGCAGACCGCCCAGCGCGGGCCCGACCGCGAGTGCCATGGCCAGCGCGCCCGTCCACGCCGCGATCCCCGTGCGACGTCGGGCGGCGTCCAGTTCGGTCCGCAGCACGGCCAGCCCGGTGGGCACGATCGCCGCCGCCGCCGCGCCCTGGGCCGCCCGCCACAGCGCCAGTTCCCAGCCGCCGTGGGACGTGCCGCAGCCCAGTGACGCGGCGGCGAAGCCGAGCAACCCGACCAGCAGCACCCGCCGGTGCCCGAACCGGTCCCCCACCGCGCCGGCCGCCGGCATGAGGCTCGCGAACACCAGCATGTAGCTGACCACGGCCCACTGCAGGTCGTTCGTGGACAGGCCGAGGTCGCGGCCGATGGTGGGCAGGGCGACCATCAGGACGCTGTTGTCCAGCGCCGTGACGAAGGCCGCGAAGCAGGCCACCAGCAGGACGCGCTTCACGCGAGCGCGGCCGTCAGCATCGGCCACGACGCCCGCAGCTCGCGTTGCCAGTACTTCCAGGTGTGCGTGCCGCCGCCGTAGGCGTTGACCGTGATCGGGATGCCCAGCGACCGCATCCGGGCCACGAAGTCCGGCGACGTGGTGCCCACGATCGTCTCGAACGCGTCGTAGGACCACCAGTCCTGGTCCAGCACGCCTTTGAAGCCGTTGCCGTAGGACATGTAGAGGGACATGCCGCGCAGGTTCGCCGCGAGCTGCCGGGGGTTGTGCGCGGCCCACACGGCGGGCACGAGGGTTTCGCGGCCCCACGGCCCGTACGGGTCGAGGCCTTCCCGCAGCACGGTGGTGTAGATGAACTGGGGGACGCCGACGAACTGCGTCGACAGCAGACCGCTGTAGGAGGCGGCGGCCCGGAACATGCCGGGGTGCTTGGCCGCGTACCCGAACGCGCCCGTGCCGCCCGCCGACAACCCGGCGACGGCGCGCGCCGTGCCGCCCCGGTAGTTCCGCTCGACGAGCTGCGGCAGCTCGCCGGTGTGGAAGGTCTCCCACTTGGGCGTGCCGCCGCGTCCGCCGTTCCACCAGTCGGTGTACCAGCCGGCGCGTCCGGCGTCGGGCATGACGACCAGGACGTCGCTCGACGCGCTGAGCTCCTCGACGTCGGTTTCCCTGGTCCACGAGGTGTAGTCGTCGCCGACGCCCTGGAGCAGGTAGAGGACCGGCCACGTCCTGGACGCGGTCGGCGACCAGCCCGGTGGGGTGAGCACGCGGACGGGCACGTGCCCGCCGACCGCGGGCGAGGACACGGTGAGGTCGACGGTGCGGGCGTCGAGCCACCTCTCACCGACGACCACCGCCCCGTCGTCGGCCGGGACGGGCGTGGCCTGCGCGGGCACGACCGCGAGGGCGGCAGCGGACAGGACCGACAGCAGCACGCGCATCATCACTTCTCCCGAAATTGTCAGACCCCGTCGGTAAAATCGAGAACAGGGGTCCCCCTGGGCGGGGACCTCCGCGACGCGTCCGGGGCGGTGATCACGAGGTGGGCGCCGGACCGGCCGGCGGCGAAACCCGCGACCCGTCCACGGTCACGAGGTGGGCAGCAGACCCGCGAGGTAGCGGTCGCGGCAGGCGGCGCGGGAGAGCTTTCCGCTCGACGTCTTCGGCACCGAGCCCGGTTCGACCACCAGCACGTCCCGCACGCGCACGTCGTGGTGCCGGGACACGGCGGCGCGCACGCGGGCCCGGACGCGGGCCTGGTCGACGGCCGCGCGAGGCACCTTCGAGGACCGTTCGGCGACCACGACCAGCGCCTCGCCGTCGACCGAGGGCACCGCGAACGCCGCCACGTGACCGCGCCGGATCACGTCGTCGGCCCCCTCCACGACCGCCTCCACGTCCTGCGGGTAGTGGTTGCGGCCGTCGATGACGATCAGGTCCTTGATCCGGCCGACCACGTACAGCTGGCCGTCGTGCAGCACGCCGAGGTCACCGGTGCGCAGCCATGGCCCCGGCGGCGAACCCGGCAGCCGGGCGCCGAAGCCCTCGCCACCAGACCAGTAGCCCGGCGAGACGTTCTCCCCGCACACCCAGATCTCGCCCACCCGGTCGCCCTCGACCCGCTCCCCCGTCACCGGGTCCACGATCGCGAGGTGCTGGTCGACCGCGCCGCCGCAGCCGACCAGCACGCTCGCCCGCTCCGGGTCGTCCTGGCGGACCGCGCGTCCTCGGGCGAGCGCGGCGCGGTCGAACCCGGTGGTCGTGGGCCGGGCGGCGGCGGTCACGAACACCGTCGCCTCGGCCAGGCCGTACGAGGGGCGCTGGGCGTCCGGCCGCAGCCCGCACGGCCCGAACGCCTCCTGGAACCGGGCCAGCGTCGCCGCGTGCACCGGTTCGCTGCCGTTGATCAGCGCCACCACGCCGCTCAGTTCCAACCCGGACCGATCGGCCGCCGACACCCGCCGCGCGCACAGGTCGTAGGCGAAGTCGGGCGCGGCGCTGAGGACGTCGCGCCGCCCGTGCATGGCCCGCAGCCACCGCGACGGCCGGTAGAGGAACGCCGACGGGTCCATCAGCACCGCCTCGGCACCGGTCGTCAACGCCACGCCGACGCCGAGCACCAACCCCATGTCGTGGAACAGCGGCAGCCAGCTCACCGGCGACGCCACCGCGTCGGCCAGGCCGTAGGCGGTGAGCGCCTGGCGCACGTTGACCTGGAAGTTCCGGTCGGTCACCACCACACCGGCCGGCGTGCGCGTGGAGCCGGACGTGTACTGCAGGTAGACGGGGCCGCCGAGCCGTCGCACGGGCGGTTCGTCCGACGGCGGCACGCTGCCGACCACCACCACGTCCAGGTCGAGCGCGGCCGGCGCGTCGGTGAGCGCGACGGTCGGCGCGCAGTCGCGCAGGATGCCGTCGAGGCGTTCCCGGTGGCCGTCGCCGGTGATCGGGAACAGCGGCACGGCGAGCACGTCGGCGTACAGGCAGGCGACGAACGCCACCACGTAGTCCAGCCCTTGGGGCAGCAACAGCAGCGCGCGGTCGCCGGGCGCGCACCGGCGCCGCAGCTCGGCGGCCACGCCGCAGGCCCGTGCGTCCAGCTCGGCCCAGGTGATCGGGACCGGCACGCCGCGGGGGTCCGCCTCGTGGTCGAGGAACGTGAAGGCGGTGCGGCCGGGCCGTTCGCGGGCCCAGCGCCGCACGGCGTCCACGACCGTGCCGGTGGTGGTCGCGGTGACCGTCATGAACACCCTCTCCTCTGCGCGATGACAAAATTCGGAAATAGGTTTTGTGCGGTCGTCACAACTTTTGTCGAAGTGATTTCCAACACGCCGGGCGCAGAAGCTACCGGCGAGTAGAAGAACTGTCAACGACTACTTCACGCGACCGGTCATTGACCCGATCGGCCTATTGTTCGCAGGCGTTCGACCAGGCCACGATCGTTCGCACGCCGCAGGCACCCCGATCGCGGACGTGTCATCCGCCGCCTCGCAAATACTTCACGGCGTTTTTGTGGGAATCGTACGAAAGGTGACCCATGACCGGCTTCGGCACGTCCGCGGAAGCGGAGATCCGCGCTTGGTTGGTGCGCGGCGTCGCGGAACTCGCCGACCTGGCGGAGGGCGAGGTGGACGTCGACCAGCCCCTGGCCGAACTCGGCCTGTCCTCGCGTGACGCCGTGGTGCTCGCGGGCGCGTTGGGCGAGTTCCTGGACGTGCCGCTGCCCCCGACCCTGCTCTACCAGCACCCCACCATCGCCCGCCTCGCCCGCCACCTCGCCGGGCCCGCGCCCGCGCCGGACGCCGCGCCCGGCCGACCCGTGGACGAGGGCATCGCGGTGGTCGGCGTCGGCTGCCGGCTGCCCGGCGGCGTCGACGGCCCGGACCGGCTGTGGGACTTCCTGCGCTCGGGCGGTGACGCGGTCACGCCCGCGCCGCCGGACCGCTGGCCCGGCCTGCCCGACGGCACGCCCCGGTTCGGCGGCTTCCTGGCCGACATCAAGGGCTTCGACGCCGAGTTCTTCGGCATCGCGCCGCACGAGGCCGCGTTGATGGACCCGCAGCAACGGCTGGTTCTGGAGGTGTCGTGGGAGGCGCTGCACCACGCGGGCATCGCGCCGGACGCCTTGCGCGGCAGCCGGACCGGGGTGTTCGTCGGCATCTCGACCGGCGAGTACGGCACGGCGAGCGCGGCGGACCTGAGCCGGGTGGAGCCGTGGACGGCGACCGGCGGAGCGTTGAGCATCGCCGCGAACCGGTTGTCGTACCTGCTGGACCTGCGCGGGCCGAGCCTCGCGGTGGACACGGCGTGCTCGTCGTCGCTGGTCGCCGTGCACCACGCGTGCCAGAGCCTGCGCGCGGGTGAGACGGACGCCGCCGTGGTCGCCGGGGTGAACCTGCTGCTCGGGCCGGCCGTCACGCTCACGTTCCACCGGGCGGGCCTGTTGTCGGCGGACGGTCGCTGCAAGCCGTTCGACGCCTCCGCCGACGGCATCGCGCGGGCCGAGGGCTGTGCGGCGGTCGTGCTCAAGCGCCTGTCGGACGCGAGACGTGACGGCGACCGGGTGCTCGCGGTGATCCGGGGCAGCGGCGTGAACTCCGACGGGCGCTCGAACGGGCTGATGGCGCCGAACCCGGAAGCCCAGGCCGACCTGCTGCGCCGGGTGTACGCGGACGCGGGCGTCGACCCGTCCCGGGTGGACTACGTGGAGGCGCACGGCACCGGGACGCTGCTCGGCGACCCGATCGAGGTGGGCGCGCTGCGCGAGGTGCTCGGCCGGGACGAGGCGGCACGCGACGGTGGGCCGTTGCTGCTCGGCTCGGCGAAGGCGAACTTCGGGCACGCCGAGTCGGCCGCCGGGGTGATCGGGCTGGTGAAGGCGGTGCTGGCGGTGCGGCACGGCGAGATCCCGCCCAGCCCGCACTTCCGCGTGCCCAACCCGCACATCGACTTCACCGGCGTGCGCGTGGTGACCGGGCCGACGCCGTGGCCGCGGTACTCGGGCCGGATCACGGCGGGTGTGTCGTCGTTCGGGTTCGGCGGCACGAACGCGCACGTCGTGCTGGAGGAGCCGCCCGCGGCCGACCCCGCCGACCGGCCCGACGGCCCGGCGTTCCTGGTGCTCTCGGGCACGTCCGAGGGACGCGTGCGGCGGCACGCCTCGGCGTTGGCCGAGTGGCTGGCCACGACGCACGCCGACCTGCACGACGTGGGCGCGACCTTGGCCCGACGTCGTGGACGTGAGCCGCACGCCGCGGTGGTCGCCGGGTCCGACCGGGCCGCCGTGGTGGCCGAGTTGCGCGCGTTGGCCTCGGGGGAACGCCCGGTGGGCACAGCGGACCGGCACGGCGACGCGGTGTGGGTGTTCTCCGGCTACGGCTCGGGCTGGGCCGGGATGGGACGTCGGCTGCTCGACGCGGAACCGGTGTTCGCGGCGGCGGTGGACGAGGTGGACCGGCTGATCGCGCCGCACTCGGTGCGGTCCTTGCTGGAGACGCCGTCGGACACCTTGGGCGACGGCCAGATCGCGTTGTTCGGCGTGCAGATCGCCCTGGCGCGGCTGTGGGAGTCACGCGGGCTGCGGCCGGCGGCGGTGATCGGGCAGTCCGCGGGCGAAGTCGCCGCGGCCGTGGTGAGCGGCGCGTTGTCGCTCGCCGACGCCGCCCTGGTGATCACCACGCGGGCCCGGCTGCTGGACGTGGTCGACGCGGCGGGCGACGGCGGGATGGCGGCCGTCGCACTGCCCGCCGACGAGGTGGACGACCCCGCGCTGTCGGTCGCCGTGCACGCCGCACCGCGCCGCTGCACGGTGTCCGGCCCGGCGGACCGGCTCGCCGCCCTGGTCGCCCGGGTCGAGGCGGACGGCGGGATGGCGCGCGCCCTGCCGCTGCGCACCAGCGGCCACTCCCCCGCCGTCGAGCCGGTGCTGGACGAGCTCGCGTCGGCCCTGCGCGAGGTCGCTGGACGACGCGGCGACGTGCCGCTGTACGGGACCGTGCTGGCCGACCCGAGGCACGCGCCGCCGTTCACCGCCGCCTACTGGGCCGCGCACATGCGCCACCCGGTGCGGTTCACCCAGGCCGTGACCGCCGCGCTGGAGGACGGCTTCACCGCATTCCTGGAGGTCTCGCCGCATCCCGTGGCGCTGTCCGCGATCGCCGAGCACGCGCCGTCCCTCGCGCTCGTCGGCTCGCTGCGCCGCGACACCGACGACGTGCGGACCTTCCACGACAACCTCGCGTCACTGCACCTGCACGGCCTGGTGCCCGCCCGAGGCGTCACCGACGTGCCGGCCGCACCGTGGGAGCACCGCCCGCACTGGACCGCTCCCCCGACCCGCCGGGCCGGCCACCCGCTGCTCGGCGACCACGTCGAACTGCCCGACGGCACGCACGCGTGGCAGGCCGACGTGGGCCTGGCGGCGGTGCCGTGGCTGGGCGACCACCGGGTGCAGGACACCGCCGTGCTGCCCGGCGCGGCGTACGTGGAGATCGCCCTCGCCGCCGGCGCGCAGGTGGTGCCCGGTCCGCTCGCGGTGCGCGACGTGGTGTTCGAGGCGCTGCTGCCGCTGGCCGACGAGGTCCGGCTGAGCACCACGTTCCGGGCCGGGCGCGTCGAGGTGCACGCGAAGACCGCCGACGGGTGGGCCCGGCACGCCACCGCCACCGTCGTGCCGGGCGAGGAGCGCGGCGCCCCGCCACCGGTCGGCGGTGGACTCGAACCTGTCGCCCTGTACGACCGGCTGGCCGAGGTCGGGATGAACTACGGCCCGGCGTTCCGGGGCGTCCGGTCCGCGCTGGCCGGCGCGGGTGCGGCGAGGTGCCTGGTCGACCGCCCGGACGGCCCGGACCGCGCGTTGCGGCTGCCGCCGACGCTGCTCGACTCGTGCCTGCACGCGCTCGCCGCCGCAGCGCTCGACGTCGCCGCCGGTGGGCCGTACCTGCCGGTCGGCATCGGGGCCGTGCGGCTGCACGGCGACCCGCGCCGCGCGGACCGGTGCGAGGCCGTGGTCCGCGAGAGCGGCGGGGGTGAGCTGACCGGGTCGGTGTGGCTCTACGACGACGCCGGCACCCTGCTGGTGGAGGTCGTGGACGTGCGGGTGCGGCCGGCGTCGGTGGCGTTGTCCGGGCTGGCGTTGGAGACCGCCTGGGAACGGCACGACCTGCCCGCCGTCGAGGACGCCTCGCGCACGTGGCTGCTGCTCTCCGACTCCCCGACCCTGGCCGGTGTCCTGATCGACGCCGGGCAGCGCGTGACGACCGATCCCTCGGACGCGGCCGACGGGATCGTGTTCGTCCCCGGTGACCTGGAACAGGACTTGGCGCGGCTGTCGTCGTTGGCGCACGACGCGCGGCGGTTGTGGATCGTCACGCGGAACGCGGCGTGCGTCGTGGACGGTGAGGCGGGTGTGCCGGAGCAGGCCGCGTTGCGCGGTGCGGTGCGGGTGTTGGCGTTCGAACGGCCGCAGCTGCGGGCCACGATCGTGGACGTCGACGACGTCACCGTGCTGCCGCGGGAACTCCTCGCCGACCGGGCCGACGACGAGGTCGCCTGGCGTGGTGGCGCGAGGTACGCGGCACGGCTGCGGCGCGCGGAGGTCGACGTGCCCGCGACGGGGTCGGTGGTCGACTCGGGCGCGTACCTGATCACCGGCGGGTTGGGCGCGTTGGGGCTGGTCATGGCCCGGTGGCTGGCCGAACGGGGCGCCGCGCGGATCGTGCTGTGCGGTCGTCGTGGGCCGTCGCCGGACGCGCGGGCGGAGGTGGCGAAGCTGCGGGCGCTCGGCGCGGACGTCGTCGTGGTGACCGGCGACGTCGCCGCACCCGGCGTGGCCGAGCGGGCGGTGACGGCGGCGGTGGACGGCGGGCTGCGGCTGTGCGGAGTGGTGCACGCGGCCGGTGTGCTGGCCGACGCGCCGGTCGACCGACTGGACCCGGCCGACGTGCGGCGCGTGCTGCGGCCCAAGGTCGACGGCGCGCTGCGGCTGCACGAGGCGACGGCCGGGCACCCGCTGGACTGGTTCGTGGTGTTCTCCTCGGCGGCGGCCCTGCTCGGTTCGCCAGGTCAGGCCGCGTACGCGGTGGCCAACGCCTGGTTGGACGGGTTCGCCCGGTGGCGGCGGGCGTCGGGGCTGCCCGCGACCACGATCGACTTCGGCGCGTGGAGCCGGGTCGGGTTGGCCCGGGACAACGACAACCCGCTGCTGCGGCCGATCTCGCCGGCCGAGGGCGTGCAGGCGGTGGAGGCGTTGCTGCTGTCCGGACGGGTGGCGACCGGCGTGGTGAGGTTCGACCGGCGGCGGGTGGTGGAGCTGTTCCCCGGGCTCGCGCACCGGCCCTTCTTCTCGTCGTTCCTCCGGCCGCCGTCGGAGGTGCCCGCGGCGGACCGGCTGAGCGCGATCGTGGCGCGGGTGATGGGTGGTGCGCCGGACCCCTCGCTGCCGTTGACGTCGCTGGGGTTGGACTCGTTGATGGCGATGCGGTTGCGCAACGCGGTCGAGCACGACCTGGGGGTGGAGCTGCCGGTGCCGTTGCTGCTGCGCGGGGCGAGCCTGCGTGACGTGGAACGCCACATCGCCGGGCTCGAACCCGAGGCGCCGAGCCGGGTCGAGCCGCGCGACCCGACCGAGCGGTGGGTGTTCGGGCTGTGGGCGGAGGTGTTGGGGCGGCGGGACTTCGGCGTCCACGACGACTTCCTCGCCCTCGGCGGCTCGCGGGAACGACTGCTGGCGCTGGTCCGCCGCCGGGTCGCCGTCGACGACTCGCTGTTCGCGTCGCCGACCGTGGAGGCGATGGCCGAACGGCTGCGCGCGGCGTTCGAGGACGCGGGCGGGCCGGTGCGGGTGCTGCGCGCGGGCGGGTCGCGGCGGCCGTTGCACCTGTTCCACCCGGCGGGCGGGCCGACCAGCGTGTACGAGCCGTTGGTCGGGTTGCTGGAGGACCGGCCGTGCTACGGGTACGAGCGGATCGACGAGGTGCCGGACATCCCGGCCAAGGCGGCGCGGTACGCGGAGCTGGTGCGGTCGGTGCAGCCGTCCGGGCCGTACGTGCTGGGCGGCTGGTCGTTCGGCGGGTGCCTGGCGCACGAGGTGGCGTGCCTGCTGCGGGACCAGGGCGCCGAGGTCGGGCTGGTGGTGATGATCGACACGGTCCGACCGCTGCCCGCGCCCGAGGTCTCGCCCGCCGACCTGCTGCGGCACCGGTTCGCCCGCTACGTCCGGCACGTCGAGGAGGTCTACGGCGCGTCGGTCGAGCTGCCGTGGGAGTCGTTGTCCTCGTTGGACGACGTGGGGCAGATCGACGCGGTGCTGGCCGCCGTCGCCGACCTGGGCATCAGCCCGGGCGCGCTGCGCCACCAGCGGACGTCCTACCTGGACGCGCGGGCGGCCGAGCGGTTCACGCCGCGGCACTACCCGGGGCGGGTCGTGTTCTACCGGGCGACCGACCGGGAGACGCTGACCACCGTGCTCGACCCGCGCTACCTGCGCCGGCAGGACGACGACGACCTCGGGTGGGCCGACGCGTGCGGCTCGTTGGAGGTCGTGCCGGTGCCCGGCGACCACCTCTCGATGGTGGACCTGCCGCACGTTTCCGCGGTGGCGCGGCACCTGTCGTCCGTGTTGGACGCGTAGGGTTCCCCGGCGCGCGGGGTGAGGGCGCGAAACCCCCGCGCGCCGGGGAGGTTCACAGGCCGTTGGTGAACAGCAGGCGGTTGACCGTGCCGCCGGTGCCGCCGCCGCTGACGACGTTCGGCGTGGCGGCGGAGTTCAGCCAGTTGTGCACGGTGGCCGAGGACTGGTCGCCGAACCGCTGCTTGTAGAGCGCGGCCACGCCGGCCACGTGCGGCGTCGCCATCGACGTGCCGCTCATCGTGCCCGAGCCGCCGGTGCGGACGGTGGAGACGATCGAGCTCCCCGGCGCGTAGAGGTCGACGCACGCGCCCGTGCTGGAGAACGACGACCGGGCGTCGGTGTTCGTGGAGGACGCCACCACGCTGGCCGTCTCCACCTTGCGCGGCAGGCGGTCGCACGAGTTGCCGCCGGTGTTGCCCGCCGAGGTGGCCAGGAAGACGCCCGCGGCGATCATGTTGCGGATCGCGGTCTCCAGGCTGGCCGACGCGGTGAAGTTCCACGACGTGTTGGCCACGGCCGGCTTCGTGTGGTTGGCGGTGACCCAGTTGATCGCGTTGAGCGCCGACGTGGTGGTCGCGCCGCCGGAGCAGTTCATCATCTTCACGCCGTGCAGCCGCACGCCCTTGGCGATGCCGTAGGTGTTCGAGCCGATGGTCCCGGCGACGTGCGTGCCGTGGCCGTGGCAGTCGGTGTTGTTGGTGTCGATGCCGTTGTAGTCGAACGTGGCCCGGCCGCCGTAGTCCGCGTGGCCCGGCGTGATGCCGGTGTCGATGATGTAGGCGTGCACGCCCACGCCGGTGTAGTTGTAGGTGTAGCTGCTGGACAGGGGCAGGTTGCGCTGGTCCACCCGGTCGATGCCCCACGACGGCGGGTTGGCCTGGGTGGCGTCGAGCGCGTCGGTGACCAGCACGTCCTGCTCGATCGTGGTGACCGCGGGGTCGCGGCTGAGCTTGCGCAGCTGCGCCGGGGTGAGCTTGGCGGCGAAGCCGTGGAACGCCGCGTCCCAGACGTGGGTCGGCGTCACGCCCGCCGCGGCGGCCACGCCCGCGCCGCCGCGGGCCGTCGCGCCGAGGGTGACGATGTAGGAGTCCTTGATCGGGTGGACGGTCGCGGACGCCGTCGCGGTGACGATGTCGGCCTCGTGCAGGGGTTCGGCCGAGGCGGTGGTGGCGGTGAGGCCGACGGCGGTGGTCGCGACGGCCAGGACGGTGAGCGTTCGACGGAAAGGACGCACGGGTTGGCTCCTTCTGGTGAACCCGGGCGAGTGCGCCCCGACGCAGGGTTGACGGAGCGAACGGTCACTCGTCCGAGGTCCAGACCAGCAGCCTGACCAGCGCTTATGCCATGGTCAACGGAGGTCGGCCGAACGGCCGCCGCCCCCGTCACGCTCGGTGGAGATAACCGACAACTGGTAACGCCCGGTTCGCTCTCCCGGCCGCTTGGCCGGGGCCAACCGGGTCAGGGCGACACCGACCAGCACCACGGCCATCCCGGCCACGATCCGCGCCGTCAGCGGCTCGTCCAGCACGATCGAGCCCAGCGCGACGGACACGACGGGCAGCAGGTAGCCGACCGTGGCGGCGCTGGTCGGGCCTTCGTCCTCGATGATCCGGTAGTTGAGGACGAACGTGACGCCGGTGCCGAAGACGCCGAGTACCACCACGGCGACGATCGCGGTGGCGTTGGGCGTGGCCGGGGTGTGGTCGAACGGGAGCATGACGGCGGCCAGCCCGGTGGCGGCGGTGAGCTGGGCGGCGGACACCGCGATCGGGCCGCCCTGGCCGACCAGCTTGCGTCCCATGTAGGCGAACGCGACGGCGTAGCCGGCCGCCGCGCCGAGCAGGACGAGGGCGCCGACGCCGGCCAGGCCGTGCCGCTGCCAGGGCGCGAAGATCAGCAGGACGCCGGCGAAGCCCAGGACGAGCCCGGCCACCCGGACCGGCGTGACGCCGCGGTCCGTGCCGATCGCCAGTCCGATGAGGAGCGAGAACAGCGGGGTGGTCGCGTTGAGGACGCCCGCCACGCCCGAGTCGACGGTCTGCTCGCCGATCGCGAAGAGCAGGAAAGGCAAGGCGTTGCAGAAGAACGCCGCGACCACCAGGTGGCCCCACAACCTCGCCGGGAACCTCTGCCGCCCGACCCGCGCCATGACCACCAGCACCGCCGCGCCGAGCGCGCACCGGATCACCGTGATCTGCACCGGCGACAACCCGGTCAGGGCCACCTTGATCCACAGGAACCCCGAGCCCCACAACAGGGCCAGCACACCCAACCGCAGCACACCACGTCCGGTCATGGGACCACCGTCCCGCACGACCGCCTTCAAGAAAAGTGAAACATCATGACGCCATGTTAAGCAGAGCTACAACGTCGCGGGCACGTCCGCCGTCCGAACGGAGAACTCGGGTACCCGAACGACCGCGTCCTGCGTTCGGGACACCCGAGTTCGACGCTCAGGTCAGCGGGTGTGCACGTACAGCGACTCGACGCCGTGCACGATCGACGCGGTCCGGAACGCCGGCCGCTCGTCGGCCAGGCGCAGGTTCGGGAAGCGGCGCAGCAGGGCCGGGTAGGCGGCGCGCAGCTCCAGCCGCGCCAACTCCGCGCCGACGCACCGGTGCGCGCCGTACCCGAACGCCAGGTGCGACGACGACGAACGGCCCGCGTCGAACTCCGAGGCGCCCTCGCGGTTCGCCGCCGACAGCGACACCACGACCACGTCGCCTTCCTCGATCTGCTGGTCGCCGACCCGCAGCGCGTGCCGCGCGAACCGCGGGAACGCCACCTGCACCACGCTCAGGTGCCGCAGCAACTCCTCGACCAACGGCGCGGCCGCCGCGTCGTCGTCACGCATCGCCGAACGCGCGGCGTCGTCCTTCAGCAGCACGATCGCGCCCAACGCGAGCATCGACGCCGTGGTGTCGAACCCGCCGGTCAGCACGCCGTCGGCGAGTCCGGCCAGCTCGACGTCGCTCACGTCGTCGCCGTGCTGCCGGATGATCGAGCCGATCAGGCCGTCGCCCGGGGACCGGCGCTCGCGACGCACGATCTCCTCCATGTAGGACAGCGACTCGGAGATCGCCCCCAACGCCTGCCCCGCGCCGCTGAACACGTCGAACCGGGCCGCCGCCAGCTCCTGGAACCGGTCGCGGTCCTCGTAGGGCACGCCGAGCAGCTCGCAGATGGTCAGCGACGGGACCGGCAGCGCGAACTCCCGCACCAGGTCGACCGGCCCGTCCGCGGCCTCCATCGCGTCCAGTCGCTCGGTGACGATCGCGTCGATGCGCGGCACGAGCCGCGACAGCCTGCGCATGGTGAACTCCGGCGTGAGCAGCTTGCGCAGCCGGGTGTGGTCGGGCGGGTCGGCGAAACCGAGGCCACCGGGCGACTGCTCCAACCGACCGACGGCGGCGCCGAGCCGCGCGTAATCGTTACTGAACGCCCCTGTGTCGGAAAGCACGTTCTTCGCCTCGTCCTGACCGGTGACCAACCACACCCGCAAGCCGAACGGCACCGGGATCCGGTGCACCGCGCCGGACTCCCGCATCCGCTCCAACTCGGGCACCGGCACCACCCCGTCCCGCTTCAGCGGAACCAGCGCGCGGTCCGGGAGCAGCGCAAACGCCCGTGAACCGATCTTGCCCAACACCCACCGCGTCGCCGAACGCCGTGCGACCCACGCCACCAAACCGTCGCGCACGGACGCCAGAGTCGTCATCGAACACCCCTCTTCCCCAGACTGGATCGCCCGACGGTAACCGTACGTAGGGGTGAGCAGCATCGCGCTAGAGGCGGATTGACACGCCAAGGTCCGTGACAGACGATCGGCAATCGCGCGCGATACGGGGGAAGCCGGTCGAAATCCGGCGCTGACCCGCAACGGTAGGTCCCACCCGGGACGAGCCCGAACACCCGTCGCGCGTGCCACGCTCCTGACACCGTCGAGGTCCACGGGTCGGAGCCCGGGGGAAGTCGGTCACGGCTGTCCGGGGTCCGCTCACGCCTTGCCCCCGGAAAGGCCGAACATGTCGTTGAGACGGACCGCCGCCGTCATCGCCACCGCCGCGGTCGCCGCGCTCGCGGCCGCTCCCGCAGCCTGGAGCCAGGAACGGGTCGCGCCCACCGCGGACGTGAGCGACGCCGCCGCCGGCTGGCTCGCCCGGCAGCTCGTCGACGGCGACCACTTCGAGAACGTCTTCGACGGTGTCGCCTACCCCGACCAGGGCCTCACGCTGGACGCGGTGTTCGCGTTCACCGCGGCCGGCGTGGCGTCCGCGAGCTCGGACAAGGCCACCGCGTGGCTCGCCGAGCCCGCGATCATCGCCAACTACCTGCACTCCGGCGACCCCGCCGAGTCGTACGCGGGCGCGCACGCCAAGCTGGCGTTGGCGGCCCAGGTGCGCGGCCAGGACCCGACGGCCTTCGGCGGCGAGGACCTGATCGCCGGTCTCACCGCGCTCCAGGCGCCGTCCGGCCGGTTCCAGGACAAGTCGCAGTGGGGCGACTACTCCAACGGCTTCACCCAGGCGTTCGCGGTGCTCGCGCTGGACCGCTGGGAGGGCGCGCCGCAGGCCGCCGTCGACTACCTCGTCGGCACGCGGTGCCCGGACGGCGGGTTCCCGCTGGTGCTGGAGGCCGAGGCCTGCGAGTCGCACGTGGACGCGACCGCGATGGTCGTGCAGGCGCTGCTGGCGGTCGACCGGACCGCCGAGGCCGGCACGGCGCTCGACTGGCTGACCGGCGTGCAGCAGCCCGGCGGCGGGTTCCGCGACGCGGGCCAGGCCGGCGAGGGCAACGCCAACAGCACCGGGCTGGCCGCGCAGGCGTTGCGCGCGGGCGGTCGGACGGCCGCGGCGGACCTGGCCGCGAGGTTCCTGACGTCGTTGCAGGTCGGCTGCACGGCCGCGGAGGCGGGGCGGGGCGCGATCGCGTTCGACCAGACCGGGTTCACGCACGCCACCTCGTTGCGCGCGAGCGCACAGGGCGTGCTCGGCCTGGTGGGCGTGAACTTCGCGGACCTCAAGGCGGAAGGCGGCACGCCGGACGCTCCGGTGCTCGACTGCCCGGTCACCACCACGACGCCGACGTCGACCTCGTCGTCCACTCCGGACACCACGACGACCACCACGGACGCCACCACCACCTCGGACCCCGCTGCCACCAGCACGACGACGGCCCCCGTGGTGACCGTGGCGGGCAACCGCGGCAACCTCGCCCGCACGGGCGCGGAGGTCGGTCCGATGCTGTGGATCGGCGCGCTGCTGCTGGTGGCCGGCGTGCTCGCGGTCGTCCTGGCGCGTCGGCGGTACGCGGAGGCGCGGAAGTGACGGCACGTGATCGCGGCACGGCCGCGCTCGTGACACGATGACCGGCCGGTTGCGGCGCGGCCTGACGGCGCTGGCCGCCGTGGGGCTCGTCCTGACGTCCGCACCGCCGACCGCGTGGGCGGCCGACTGCTCGGGCGTCACGGTGGTCGTGGACTTCCGCTCCCTGGGCGGTGGCGTGCAGACGGGCTGCGCGCCGGGCGATCCCGCCTCGGGCACGGCCGCGCTGACCGCTGCCGGGTTCGGCTACACGTTCGCGTCCCGGCAGCCCGGTTTCGTGTGCCGGATCAACGGCAAGCCGAGCAGCGACCCGTGCGTGAACACGTCCCCGACCACCGCGTACTGGGGTTACTGGCACGGCCGACCCGGCGGTTCGTGGGTGTACGGCAGCACGAGCGCCGGCGCGTACGACCCCGCTCCGGGAAGCGTCGAGGGCTGGTCGTTCGGCGCGGGTGAGCCGCCGGGCATCGCACCGCCGGCCCCCGCGCCCGCGCCGCAACCGACCCAGCCCGCGCCGCAACAACCCGCGCCGGGTCAGACCGGTCAGCCCGCGCAACCCGGGCAGCCGGCGCAACCCGCGCCACCACAACCGGGTCAGCCGACGCAGCAGACCACCCAGCAGTCCGAGACGTCCGCGTCGACCACGGCCGGGACGACGACTCCGCCGCCCTCGTCGGTGACGACGTCTGGCAGCACGACGTCGGGTTCCACCGCGCCGACGGGCGAGACGTCGGTGGCCGTGGAGCCGACGGCGGGCACGTCGTCCGGCGGCACGGTCGGCCTGGTGGTCGGGATCGTGGTGATCGCCGCGTTGGCCGGTCTGGGGCTGTGGACCGCGCGCCGGCGCGCCAAGGCGACGGAGTGAGCCTGCACCCCGGCGCGTGGTGGCTCTGGGCGCTGTGCCTCGCCGCCGTGGCGGGCCGCACCACCAACCCGGTGCTGTTGGCGCTGGTGATCGCGGTCGCGGGGTACGTGGCCGTGTCCTGCCGGGAGGACACCCCGTGGGCCGGCGCCTACGGGGTGTTCCTGAAGTTCGCGTTGGTGGTGCTCGCCATCCGGGTCGTGCTGCACGTGCTGCTGGGCGGGGTGAGCGGGCCGACGGTGCTGGTGACGTTGCCGGAGATCCCGTTGCCGGAGTGGACGAAGGGCATCAGGCTGGGCGGCCCGGTCAGCGCCGAGGGGCTCGCGTTCGCGTTGTACCAAGGGCTCCAGCTGGCGACGTTGCTGTGCTGCGTCGGCGCGGCGAACGCGTTGGCCAACGCCAAGCGGCTGCTGCGGTCGTTGCCGGCCGCGTTGTACGAGGTGAGCGTGGCGGTGGTGGTGGCGTTGACGGTGGCGCCGCAGTTGGTGGCCAGCGCGCGGTCGGTGCGGCGGGCGCGGGCGTTGCGGGGTGACGTGGTGCGCGGCGTGAAGGCGATGCGGGTGCTGATGGTGCCGGTGTTGGAGGACGCGTTCGAGCGGTCGCTGGTGCTGGCCGCGGCGATGGACTCGCGCGGGTACGGCCGGACGGCGGGGCTGCCGAGGCGGACCAGGGTGGTGACCGGTGCGCTGGTGCTCGGCGGGTTGCTGGGGCTGTGCGTCGGCGCCTACGGGCTGCTCGGCGGCGGCGCGCCGGGCGTGGTCGGCACGCCGATGCTGGTGGTGGGCTCGGCGCTGGCGATCACGGGCTTGTGGACGGGGTCGCGGCGGGTGCGGCGCAGCCGGTACCGGCCGGACCGGTGGGGCCCGCGCGAGCTGGTGATCATCGGGTCGGGGCTGGTCGCGGCGCTGGCGACGTACCTCGCGCCGCAGGACCTGGGCGGCGGCGCGTTGACGCCGAGCACCGTGCCGCTGACCGTGCCCGAACTGCCGCTGCTGCCCGCGGCCGGTCTGCTGTGCGCGCTCGCGCCCGTCATCATCGCCAGGAACGTCGGCGCCAGGAGCAAGGTGAACACGTGATCCGGTTCGAGAACGTCTCCGTCACCTACCGCGACGCCGACGCGCCCGCGTTGGCCGCGGTGGACCTGCACGTGCCGGAAGGCGAGTTCTGCCTGGTGGTCGGGCGGACGGGGTCGGGCAAGTCGACGCTGCTGCGCGCGGTCAACGGCCTGGTGCCGCACTTCACCGGCGGCACGCTCACCGGCCGGGTGCTGGTGGCGGGCCGTGACACCCGCACCCACCCGCCGCGCGAACTGGCCGACGTGGTGGGCCTGGTGGCGCAGGACCCGCAGGCCGGGTTCGTCACCGATTCGGTCGAGGAGGAGCTGGCGTACTCGATGGAGTCGCTGGCGCTGTCGCAGCCGGTGATGCGCAAGCGGGTCGAGGAGACGTTGGACCTGTTGGGCCTGGCGGACCTGCGGCACCGGCCGCTGGCGACGTTGTCGGGCGGGCAGCAGCAACGCGTGGCCGTCGGGGCCGCCCTGACCGCCCACCCCCGCGTGCTGGTGCTGGACGAGCCGACCTCGGCGCTGGATCCCGGTGCGGCGGAGGACGTGCTGGCCGCGCTGCACCGGCTGGTGCACGACCTGGGCATGACCGTGCTGATCGCGGAGCACCGGTTGGAACGGGTCGCGCAGTACGCCGACCGCGTGGTGTGGCTGCCCGGCGGTGGTCTGCCGCCGGTCGCGGGCGAGCCCGGCCCGGTGCTGGCGGACGCCCCGGTCGCGCCGCCCGTGGTGCGGTTGGGCCAGCTGGCCGGGTGGGAGTCGGTGCCGGTGTCGATCCGCGACGCGCGGCGGTTGGCCGGTCCGCTGCGGGACCGCCTGCCCCGGCCGCCGGCGGCGTCACCGCCGCGGTCGGCGGAGTTGGTGCACGCGCGTGACCTGCGCGTGCGCTACTCCGCTGTGGACGCCCTGCGCGGTGTGTCGTTGCGCGTCGGCGCGGGTGAGCGGGTGGCGGTGATGGGTCGCAACGGGTCGGGGAAGTCGAGCCTGCTGTGGGCGGTGCAGGGCACGGGCAAGCGGTCCGGCGGCGAGGTCGCGGTGGACGGCGTGGACCCGGCGACGCTCAAGCCGGGTCCGCGGCGCAAGGCCATCGGCCTGGTGCCGCAGCAGCCCGGTGACCTGCTGTACCTGCACACCGTCGGCGGCGAGTGCGCGCAGGCGGACCGCGAGTCGGGCAAGGCCGGGGGCACGTGCCGCGAGTTCCTGGACCGGCTGGCGCCGGGCATCCCGGACGACCGGCACCCGCGTGACCTGTCGGAGGGGCAGCGGCTCGCCCTGGTGCTGGCCGTGGCGCTCACCCCGTCGCCGCGGGCGGTCCTGCTGGACGAGCCGACGCGTGGCTTGGACTACCCGGCGAAGACGCGGCTCGCGGCGGCGTTGCGCGAGCTCGCCGACGACGGCCACGCGGTCGTGCTGGCGACGCACGACGTGGAGTTCGTGGCGGAGTACGCGAGCCGGGTCGTGGTGCTGGCCGACGGCGAGGTGGTGGCCGACGGACCGACCGCCGAGGTGGTCACCGCGTCCCCGGTCTTCTCGCCGCAGGTGGCGAAGGTGCTCGCCCCGCTGCCGTGGCTGACGGTGGCGGACGTCCGCGCGGCCTTGGCGGCCCGGTGAACCCCCCGGTTCGGATCCGGCCACGCGCCACCCTCGCCCTGGCCGTGGCGGCGGCGATCAGCGTGGTCGCCTTCGGGTGGCCCTTGCTGGTCTCCGCGGACGCCGGCATCGCGCAGGGCGCGACGGCACCGTGGACGTTCGCCCTCCTCCTGCCGCTCGTGCTGGCCGTCGTGCTGGCCGAGATCAGCGAGGGCGGCCTGGACGCGAAGGCCGTGGCGATGCTGGGCGTGCTGTCCGCGTTGGGCGCGGCGATCCGCCCGCTCGGCGCGGGCACGGCGGGGATCGAGACGGTGTTCTTCCTGCTGATCCTCGGCGGCCGGGTGTTCGGGCCCGGGTTCGGGTTCGTGCTCGGCAACACCGTGCTGTTCGCCTCCGCCCTGCTCACGGGCGGTGTGGGGCCGTGGTTGCCGTACCAGATGCTCGGCGCGGCCTGGGTGGCGTTGGGGGCGGGTCTGCTGCCGTCGGCGCGCGGCAAGGCCGAGCTCGCGCTGCTCGCCGCGTACAGCGGCATCGCGTCCCTGGTCTACGGGCTGCTGCTGAACCTGTCGTTCTGGCCGTTCGCGTTGAGCGCGGGCAGCACCACGCTGTCCTTCCAACCCGGCGCGCCGATCCTGGACAACCTGGTGCGCGTGGTGGCGTTCAGCCTGGCCACGTCCCTGGGCTGGGACGTCGGCCGCGCGGTCACCACCACGATCCTGGTGCTCGTGACCGGTCCGGTGCTGCTGCGCACGTTGCGCCGGGCCGCCCGCCGGGCGTCGTTCGGCGATCCCCGGTTCACCGGGGCAGTTGCGCCGCCACCTCCGCCAACGCGTCCAGCACCTCCGGCGTGACGTAGCCGGTCGCGATCTCGGCCTCGGCGACGGTGACCGTGGTCCGGTCGCGGTCCGAGCCGTAGTTGGCGCCGGTGAACGCCACGTCGGCGAGCCCGACCTGGGCCGCGCCCAGCGCCTTCACGTCACCGGTCCCGGGCGCGTCCATGAGGGCCTGGAACTCCTGCGCGTCGCCCCGCGAGCCGAACGCGACCCAGGCCACCGCGATCACCGCCGAGTTGCCCACGTCGTCCCCCACGGTGAACAGCACCCGGTCCATCGACGTGCACCCGGTCCTCCGCAGGAACTCCCGCACCGCGCCGAACGCCGCGTCCACGCACGCGGCCTGCTGCTTCTCCGTCCGCTTGAGCCCGTGCAGCCCCATCCGCCGCCACGCGCCGTCGGCGTCACCCCGCCGGGCGAGGTCGCCGCCCTCGGCCTTGCGCTCCTCGACGCTCGGCCCCGGACCGCCACCGCCACCGGAGCCGCCCGCGCTGAGGCCGACCGCTCCCCCGTACCCGACCGCGCTCAGCGCGATCAAGCCGGCCAGCAGCACCGACCTGCTCCGCCCGCCCCCGCCGGCGACCGGCCGGACCCGGCCGCGGTCGTCGGTGTAGAAACCCTTTGGCACCGTGACCTCCTCCCCCTGAGGAAGGTCTAGCAACGCCGAGGGCCCCGAGACCCGAATTTCGCGGAGAACCGCTCGAAGAGCGCAAACCAAACGGTCGGTTCACTGACCGTGCGTGACCCGCCACCGGTCGTAGTCCCCGGGTGTCCGCACGCCGTCGTCCAGCACCGCTCGGTAGAGGTCGAAGCTGCGGTAGTCCGGACGCGAGTGCTTGATCAGCAGGATCGCCGCCCGGGCCGCCGGCGTGATCCGGTCGGGCAGGGTGCGCACGTGCCCGAGGTCGGGCTGGCGCTCCGGCTCGTCCACGAACCAGATGTCCGCGTTCCACTCGGGCCCGGCGCCGTCCCGGTACTTCACGCCCACGTACAGCCCGTCGGGGTAGGCGTCCGGTTCGGCGTTCCAGTGGCGGTCGTCCTTGCGGAACTGCACCACGCGCACCCGCTCGTGCCGGGCGAGCCGGGCGGCGACCCCCACGACGGCGTCCCGGTCCAGCGACGGGCACGCGACCGTGATGTCGATGTCGGGCACCACCATCAGGCCCAACGCGGAACTGCCCGTCCGGACCGGCTCCCCCAGCGCCGAGAGCAGCACGGGCAGCCCGAGGTCGGCCACCACGGCGTCCGCCTGCGCCTGCAAGTCGTCCTGGCGCCGCAGCAACTCGTCGATCACGTGGCCAGTATCGCCGACTTGGGACGTGCGGCGAGCAGCATCGCCAACCCCAGCACCGACATCGCCAGCCCCATGCCGTACGCGGTGCGGTAGCCGAGGTGCTGGGCGAGGCCGAGCAACGGCCCGACGAGCATCGCGCTGGTCTTGTAGGTGTTGGTGAACAGTGTGCTGGCGTACCCGGGCCGGTCGGGCGCGAGGTCCTGGAAGTAGGAGATGCCCAGGCCCATCACCGCCGAGATGACCACGGCGTGCAGCACCTGCGCGGCCATGACCTGCCAGGTCGCCTCGGTGAGGAGCATGATCGTGTAGTACACCAGCGCGACCGCGCCGCCCCCGAGCACGAGCAGCCTGAGGTTGTGCCGCATCGCCAACGCGCCGAAGCCGAGCATCAGCGGGATCTCCAAGGCCGCGCACAGCCCGAGCACCAGGCCCGCGTCCCGGGTCGTGCCGCCCAGGCTCTCGGTCACGAACAAGGGCATCGCCGTCACGCCGAGCGATGTCGCGCACTGCAGCAGCACGAACGCCGCCGCCGCGAGCACGACCTCCCGCCGCAGCCCCGACTGCCGTGCCACCTCGGGCGACGGCGGCGCGGACGGCCCCAGCTCCGGCAGCCACACCAGGATCACGACGACGGCGACCACGTACACCGCGGCGCTGACGGCGAACAGGCCGGTGAACCCGCTGCCCGCGAGCACCAGCGCGCCCAGCGGCGGACCGCCGACCCACGCGATCGACATGGTCGTCCGCAGGCCGCTCATCACCAACGGCGCCTTGGTCGAGCCACTGCGTTCGAGCAGCTGCCGCGCGTAGGCGTACATCTGCGGGATCTGCGCGGACGCCACCGCCCACACCGTGACCGCGACGACCAGCAGCAGCCAGTAGTCCCGCAGCACGGCGAACAGCACCCACGCCAGCCCGCCCGACACCCCGGCCGCCACCAGCAGCGCGCGGCGGATCGCCCGCGAGTCGGACAACCGCCCGAGCAGCGTGCTCACCACCATCGACACCAGTGAGGCGATCAGCAGGAACGCCCCGACCGCGACCGGGCCCGCCCGGACCTCCTTGATCAGGAACAACGACAGGAACGGGCCCGCCAGCGCGTACCCGATGCCCGTCAGCAGGCTCACCGACATCAGCGGCACGAAGGGTCGGGACCTGGGTCGGACCGGGGTTTCGCTCAGCGCGGGCACGGCGGCGATCCTCGTCGCCGGGGTGGGCGACGAGGAAGCCGATTTCCAGCATGCGGACCGGTGAGAGCGCTCACACCGTGGCGCGGGCGACCAGCACCGCCATGTCCAGCGGCAGTTCGCGGATGTCCTCCAGCGCGAAGCCGTTGGCGGCCAACAGCCTCCGGTGCTCCTCGGTGGTCCGCTCGCCGCCCTGCACGGTGTTGACCATCATGTGCACGTTGAACGCCAGCGGCAGCAGCGTGCGCGGGTCGTCCCGGATCGGCCGCTCCACCACGGCCAGCGTCGCGCCCTCCGGCATCGCCGCGCGCACGTTGCGCAGGATCACCGAGCACCGCTCGTCGTCCCAGTCGTGCAGGATCCGGGACAGCAGGTAGAGGTCGCCGCCCGGCGGCACGGGGTCGTGGAAGAAGTCGCCCGCGACGACCGACGCCCGTGCGCCGTGGCCGGCCAGCACGTCGGCCGCGGCGCCGACCACGTGCGGCCGGTCGAACAGCACCCCGCGCAGGCCGGGCGCGGCGGTCAGCACCAGGTCGAGCAGCCTGCCGTCGCCGCCCGCCACGTCGACCACCGTGCCGGTGGCGGGCAGGTCCAGCAGGCCGGGCACCAGTTCCAGGAAGGTCGTGCCCGCCGCCATCGCGCCCTCGAACAGCCGCGCGTCGGCCGGGTGGGCGGCGAAGTGCTCGAAGGGCTGCGCGCCGTACACGTGGCTGAACCCGCTCTCACCGGTGCGGACGGTGTGCTCCAGCCCGCTGAACGACCGGTAGAACAGGCCGCCGTAGATGCGCGCGAGGTCCCGTTGCGAGCCGGGCGCGTCGGCGCGCAGCATCGTGCCCACCTCGGTCAACGACCACTGCTCGCCGGCCCGGCGGAACACGCCCAGCGCGGCGAGGAAGGCGAGCACGCGGCGGAGCTTGTCGGCACGGCAGCCGGTGCGCGCGGCCAGCTCGGCGGTGCCGAGCGGACCGTCGGCGAGCAGGTCGGCGATCCCGAGCTCGGCGACCACGGCCACCGCACGGGTGCGCCACGCGCCCGTCATCAGGTCGAGCATCGAGCGCCGCGGCTGGTCGGGCCGCCCGACGTGGCGCTCCAGCAGCGCGGTGCGCCGGCCGGGGACCCTCAGCTCCAGCCGCGCCGAGGTCGGGCCGCGGAAGTAGAGCATCGTCGCGTGCTCGTGGTCGTTGTAGCCGCCGCCGTCCGCGGTGAGGCCCGCGTCCTGCAACGTCCCGCACACCCCGCGCAGCAGCACGTCGTCGTCGCCGGTCACGCGGAACGCCACGTGCGACTCGGCGTCCCGGTCGGCCTCGGACAACGCCGATCCCCCGGGCACCACGAACAGCTCCACCTCGCGCGCGCTGCCGGCGACGGCGCCGCGCACGATCAGCAGGTCGAGATCCCGCCCGGTCCGGACGCGCAGGCGGTCGCGCACCACCACGCTCGGGCACGGCTCCCGCGCGTCCACGCCGAGCTCGGCCAGCGCCCCGACCACGTCCGACGGCTCCGCCACGGCGACGAGCACCGCGGCGTGCGCGAACTCCAAGTGGCGCAAGACGGACGCGGGTGGATCGCCGCCCAACACCGCGGCCAGCGCGTCGCCGGTGCTCCGGTCCCGCACGAAAGCCACGGTTTCCGCCAACCTGCGGAGGTCTCTCTCCCCCAGCGCGCCGGGCGCGCCGCCCACCGTCACCGACATTGCTGATCCTCCCAGAGGATGGCCGCAGCCCACCCGCGAGCGGGGCACGGCGGATTCGTCACCCCGGGCGGGGCTAAGGTCTGCCGAGCTCCGGGTGGAGCTCGACGTCGCACCAGCGCACGAGGCCGGCGATGCGCGGCTGCCCGTCGTGCCGCCACACCATCGACGGCTTGGTCATCTCGCCGGGCGCGGTCACCCGGCTCGCGCCGAGCACGGCGAGTTCGCGCGCGGTCCGCCGGAACTCCTCGCCGACCGCGCCGAGGCCGACGTTCTGGAAGTGCCCGGCGAACGGGCGCATCGCGTCGACCGCCGAGGCCACGTCCGGCACGGACACGATCCGCGCGACCCGGTTGCCCGCGCCGCTGAGCGGCCGCAGCGCGTCGTCCAGCACCACCGTCCACTCCAGACCCTCGGGCGCCCACACCTCGCTGTCGTCCGAGGTGGCCGCGCGCCACTCGGCGACGAGCCTGCGGTGCTGCAGCACGGTGGCGTCCTGGGCGTCGATCGTCCCGGGTGGGCTGTCCCGCGCCTCCCGCCGCATGGCCGCGGCCAGGTGCTCGGCGATCGCGCGGGCGTGCTCCCGCTGCACCAGGTAGACCTGCGGCGAGAGGCACGCGTGCTGGTCGAAGTCGCTGCAGTCGGCGGCGATCCGGCGCGCCACCTCGGCGGCGCCGAGCCGTGCCGCGTACTCGGCGCCGACGATGCCGAACGACAGCTTGTGCCCGTGCTCCTCGTAGAGCTGGTGCGGCCCGACCTTGGCCCGGATGGCCGCGCACGCCTGGTCGCCGCCGTAGGCGATCACGGCGTCGGCCTGGCCGAGCGCCGCCTCCAGCGTGGCCTCGTCGGCGCGGTCCCAGTAGGTGGCCACGACCGCGTCGGCCAGCACCGGCTCCACGTCGTGCAGGGTGCGCAGGAACGCGGCGGTGAAGTGCGGCTCCTTGGCCGGGACCTTGGCGATCACCGAGGCCTTCACCAGCAGGGCGCGCACCAGCGACCGCGCGGGCAGGCCCGGCACGTTGCCGGAGAACACCGCCAGCACGGTGCGCGGCCCGATCGCCGTGGTGCCGCCGCGGAAGCCGTCGAGCACCTCCGGGTCGCCCAGCTCCCGGGTGAGCGCGGCCAGCAGCGAGTCGGCGCGCAGGGTGCCCAGCTCGGCGTCCAGCGCCCGGTCGATCGTCTCCTCCGACATGCCGGTGACCAGGGCCGCGTTGCGGACCGCGGCGCGACGGGCGGTGAAGTCGCGCTTGGCCCACAGGTCCGCGACCGCGTCGACGGCCTCGACGATCCGCCGCACGGGCAGCCGTCGCAGCTCCTCGTGCGCGGTCCGGAGCCCGTCGCCGACCGCGGCCCAGTCGGCGGGTCGCACGCCGCGCCACTCGTGCGGGCCCGACGTGAGGGTGAACGGCACACCGCCGGCCGTCAGCCACCCGGGCGTCCACGACACGCTCATGCCGCGCCTCCCGTCATCTCGTCCAGGGTCAGCGAGCACCCGCGGCTGCTGCCCGCGATCCGGCCCGCGATCGCCACGCCCTCCGGCCCGGCGATGCCGACGTCGCCGGTGAGCAGCACGTGCGGCCGGTCGAGCAAGGACAGGTCGGTGATCTCCAGCAGGCCGCGGCCCTCCGCGAGGTGCTCGCGCGTGCGGGGGTCGCGGACCTTGGGACCGCCCGCCGGGTGGCTGCCCTTGGGGCGTTCGCCGAGCGGACCGACCGGGGTGTCGGAGGCGTCGAAGAGCTGGTTGGCCAGCTCGGTCATGCCGAAGATGTTGCCGTGCCGCTCGATGCCGAAGACCCGGCGCACGGCCGCGTGCAGCTCGTCCACGCGCATGACCCGCGAGCGGCCCTTGAACCCGCCGCCGTCCCACATCTGCGAGCCGGGTGGCAGTTCCCAGCGCCTGCCCTGCGCCTCCAGCGCGTCGCACACGTTGACGAACGCGAAGGTGCCGCCGATGAGCACCACCGGCAGGCCTTCGGCCACCGCGGCGTCCAGGCGCCGCGCCAGCAGGTCGAAGTCCACCCCGTTCGCGCCGATCACGGCCGTGCTGAGCCGGGGGTCGCCGCACGTCCGGGCCATCCGCACCATGTCGAACGCGATCGCCATCTCCGGCGCGGCCTCCTCGGACGGCACGAACGCCAGGACCACCGGGCGCACGCCGTCGACGGGCCGCAGGTGCCGCCGGGCGTTGGCCTCGACGGCGAGCCCCTTCAGCTCCAGGCCGAGCGCGGAGTAGCGGACGGTGCCGCGGGTGCTCCCGGTCGTTCCGCTGGTGCGGAACACCCGGACCGCCGGCGCGTCCGGGAACAGGTGCGGACCTCCGTCCTTGTACGCGGTGTCGGGCACGCCGACGCCCACGCCCACCTGCTTCCAGTACCGGGCGACGTCCGGCGAGTTCGCCACGGCCAGCTCGACCAGCTGCTCGTGGAGGTCGAGCGGGTCGCCGACACCGTCCTGGACGAGCCGTGCCATCTGTTCGAAGAGCCGCGCGACGTGGGGATCGTCGTGGGCAACGGTCATCGAGGAGTCCTCCTGCGGTGAAGATCGGGCTCGGGACAGGTCAGCAGCGGACGGGCGCGTCGACAAGGTCGGTCCCCGGAACGGATCACCGCTGACCGGGGGTTTCGAGGGGCACAGGATGACCCAGCGACGGCCTGCGCAGAACCGAACGAGCGCGTTCCGCTACGGGAAGTGGAACGTCGACCGGTCCTGTCGGTGCCGGCGGGCGGAGGCGGAACGGCCCGGAACGCCTGCGAACGTCTGTGAACGCCTCGGTGCCGCCCGACCGGTGTGCCGGACCGGCGTGCGACCACCGCCGGCCGGCACGTCCGTGACATGCGTCGTGACACGCGTCTGCACGCCCGATGACATGTCCGTCCCGGACCGTCGTCCCCGGACAACAGGGAAAGGGAACGGACATGGAGTACGCATTCGAGGCGGAAGGCCTGGTCAAGCGGTACGGCAAGACGACCGCGCTGGCCGGCGTCGACCTCGCCGCGCGACCCGGGACCGTGCTGGGGGTGCTCGGGCCGAACGGCGCGGGCAAGACGACCGCCGTGCGGATCCTGGCCACGCTGCTGCGGCCGGACGGCGGACGTGCCGCCGTCGGCGGGCTGGACGTGGTGTCGGACGCGGCGCGGGTGCGCCGGCTGATCGGGTTGACCGGGCAGTACGCCTCGGTGGACGAGGACCTGACCGGTGTGCAGAACCTCGTGCTGATCGGGCAGCTGCTCAACCTGCGGACGTCGCAGGCCAAGGCGCGGGCCGCCGAGCTGCTGCGCGACTTCGAGCTCGTCGAGGCGGGCGGGCGGCCGGTCAAGACCTACTCCGGCGGCATGCGGCGGCGGCTGGACCTGGCCGCGAGCCTCGTCGGCCGACCCGACGTGATCTACCTCGACGAGCCGACCACCGGGCTCGACCCGGCCAAGCGGGACGACATCTGGAACGTGGTGCGCACGCTCGTGGCCGATGGCGCGACCGTGCTGCTGACCACGCAGTACCTGGAGGAGGCGGACGCGTTGGCCGACGAGATCTCGGTCATCGACCACGGGCGGGTGATCGCGCACGGCACGCCCGCGGCGCTCAAGCGGATCGTCGGCGGGCAGACCGTGCTGGTGCGGCCCGCGGACCCGGCCCGGCTGGCGGACGCCGCCGCGGTGCTGGCCGAGGTGTCCGGGCACCAGCCGGAGTCGACCGCGCGGGGTGTGGTGACCGTGCCGGTGGCCGGCGACGCGGCGTTCACGGAGGTCGTGCGGCGGCTGGACCAGCGGCGGATCTCGGTGACGGAGCTGTCGTTGCGGCTGCCGAGCCTGGACGAGGTGTTCTTCACGTTGACCGGTGAGCACACGGAGGTGGCGGCATGACGACGGTGACGACTTCACCGGTGGTGGCTCGTCCGGCGGAGGCGCCGCGGCCGTTCGCCCTCGTGCGGCACAGCGCGGCGTTGGCCCGGCGCAGTCTGATCAAGACGATGCGGTCGCCGGAGCAGCTGCTGGACGTGACCTTGCAGCCGGTGATCTTCGTGGTGCTGTTCGTGTACCTGCTGGGCGGCGCGGTGTCCGGGTCCACGCACGAGTACCTGCAGCTGCTGCTGCCCGCGATCATGGTGCAGACGACCATGTTCGGCGGGATGGCGACCGGGGTGAACCTGAACACCGACATCGGCAAGGGCGTGTTCGACCGGTTCCGGAGCCTGCCGATCGGCCGGTCCGCGCCGTTGATCGGGTCGGTGCTGGGTGACCTGATCCGGTACGTCGTGGCGGTGGTGTCGCTGCTGGCGTTCGGCACGCTGATGGGGTTCCGGGTGGAGACCGGCGTGCTGCCCGCGCTGGCGGCGTGCCTGCTGGCGATCCTGTTCGCGTTCTCGGTGAGCTGGGCGTTCGTGCTGGTGGGGATGCTGGTGCGGACCTCGGGCGCGGTCCAGGGCATCGGGTTCCTGGTGATGTTCCCGCTGACGTTCGGCACGAGCATGATCGCGCCGGCGGAGACGTTGCCGGGGTGGTTGCGGTCGTGGGTCGAGATCAACCCGGTGACGCACGTGATGGACGCGGCGCGCGGCCTGATGGTGGGTGGCCCGGTGGCCGGTCCGGTGGCGTGGACGGTGGCCTGGTCGGCGCTGTTCGTCGCCGTGTTCGCGCCACTGGCCGTGCAGGCTTACCGCCGTCGTGCCTGAACCGCGGACTCCGTCTCGGGCGTCCTGAGCGTTCGACCCGGGTGTTCCGAACGCAGGGCACACCCGTTCCGGAGGTTGGCACGCGGGCGGTGGGTGTGGGCTTTCGTGGTCCGCGTCCGGCGCCCGCGTGCGCCCGTGAGGGTCAGGTGTCGGGTTGGATCAGGGCGATGGCGTCGGCGCGGTCGAGGGCCGCGCCGGTGGCGTGGGCGAGGTCGTAGGCGGCGTCGCCCACGTCGGCGCGCAGGCGGGCGACGAGGCGGGCCACCTCGGGGTTGCGGGCGTCGGGCGCGCCGCGCAGCTGCTCGGCCGCGCCCAGCGCCCTGGCCGCGTCGGTCGGGTTGCCGAAGTGGGCTTGCACGGCCGCTTGGGCGACCGCGACCCTGGCCAGGACCGGCATGTCCTTGGCCGACATCGCCTGCTCGAACGCCTCGCGGACGGCCACCACGGCCGCCTCGCGGTCACCGCGTTCCACGGCGAGGTGCGCACGGGATGTCAGGATCCGCGCGTGGAACTGCGGTACCACCAACGGCTCGCCCCGCAGCGACTCCCGCGCGGCGTCGTACTGCCGTTCCGCGTCGGCCAGGTCGCCCTCGTACCGGGCCAGGTCGCCGAGCACGAGCCAGGCGAACGCGACACCGCGCGCCGACCACGGCCGCGACGTCGGCTTGGTCAACGCCAGGCACTCGGCCCGGGCCCGCGCCACGTCGCCCAGCTGCACGCGCGCGGTGGCCAGCAGGATCCGTTCGTGGGCCGCGTCGTCGTCGGCGTCCAGTTCGGACAGCAGCCGGATCGACTCCTCCAGCGCCGCGATCGCCTCCTCGGGCTCGCCGAAGCCCAGGTGCGCCTCGGCCGCGCCGGTCAACGCCTGCGCCAGCGCGAACCGGTCGCCCACCTCGCGCAGCCCGGTGATCGCGGTGGTGACGTCCTCCCGCGCGCCGCGCAGGTCGCCCTCGTTCTCCCGCACCGCGCTGCGCACCATCCACAGCACGGCCCGCGCCCACGGGTCGGGCACCTCCAGCCGCCGGTCCACCGCCGCCAACGCCCGTTCCGCGTCGTCGAGGAACAGCCCGAGCATCGGCTCCAGCAGCACGAGCACCGGGTGTTCCTCGCCGGTGGACTCGGCGACCAGCTCGGCGAGCCGGGCGATGTGGTGGTCGATGTCCGTGAACCCGCCCGTGACCGCGTTGTTGACCAGCAGGAACGCGGACGCGACCTGCCGCGCCGGCGCGGGCGCGTCGCCCGGCACGGACAGCGCGAGGCGCAGCCACGGCACCGACTCGGCCCGGTTGCCGCGCATGGTCCAGAACATGCCCATCGCGGCGGCGAGCCGCACGGCCGTGTCCGCGTCGCCGCTGTCGGCGGCGAAGTGCAGCGCGGCGATCAGGTTGTCCCGCTCGGCTTCCAGCCGGGCGATCCAGGTCAGCTGCTCCTTGCCGCGCAGGTGCGGTTCGGCGGTCTCGGCCAGGTCGCGGAAGTACTCGGCGTGCTCGGCCCGCGCCGCGGCGACCCGACCTCCCTCGGCCAACCGTTCCAGGCAGTACTCGCGGATCGTCTCCAGCATCCGGTAGCGGGCGCCGTCCACGACCTGCACCAGCGACTTGTCGACCAGGGCCGCGAGCAGGTCGAACGCGTCGGCGCCGGCGAGCCGTTCGGCGGCCTCCAGGTCGAGCCCCGCCGGGAACACGGCCAGCCGCCCGGCGAAGTCCCGTTCCGGCTCCGACAGCAGGTCCCAGCTCCACGCCACCACCGCGCGCAGCGTCTGGTGCCGGGGCATGGCGGTGCGGCTGCCGCCGGTGAGCAGGCGGAACCGGTCGTCCAGGCGGGCGGCCAGCTGCTCGACCGACAGCGACCTCAGCCGGGCGGCGGCCAGTTCGATCGCCAGCGGGAGCCCGTCCAGCCGCCGGCACACCTCCGCGACGGTCCCGGCGTTGTCCGGGGTCACGGCGAAGCCGGGCCGCACCGCCGCCGCGCGTTCGGCGAGCAGCCGCACGGCCGCGTCACCGTCCAGCGGCGGCACCGGGCTGACCACCTCCCCGTACACGCCGAGGGGTTCGCGGCTGGTGGCCAGCACGCGCAGCCTCGGGCACCGGCCGAGCAGCTCCTCGGCGAACCGGGCCGCCGCGTCGACCAGGTGCTCGCAGTTGTCCAGCACGATCACGGCCTCGGTGCGCGACAGCACGTCCACCAGGCGGGTCATGGTGTCGACCGGCGCCACGGGCCGGTCGACGGCGCGCTGGTCGCGCAGGCCGAGCGCGCCGAGCACGGCGGGCGCCACGTCGTCCGGGTCGGTCACCGGGGCCAGCTCGACCAGCCACGCGCCGCCGGGCAGCCGGGCCGCGACCGTGGTGGCGAGGCGGGTCTTGCCCGCGCCGCCCGGTCCGACGAGGGTGACCAGCCGGTGGCCCGCGAGCTGCCCGGCGACCCGTTCGACGTCGGCGGACCGGCCGACCAGGCTGGTCAGCGGCAGCCGCAGGTTGCCGGCGCGCGGCTGGTCGGCGGGTTCGGCGCGGAGGATCTCCTGGTGCGTCTCGCGCAGTTCGGGGCCGGGGTCGGCGCCCAGTTCGTCGGCGATCCGGCGGCGGACCTCCTCGTAGGCGGCCAGGGCCTCGGCCGGGCGGCCGGTCGCGACGAGGGCGCGCAGCAGCAGGGCTTGCAGCCGTTCGCGCAGCGGGTGGCGGGCGGCGAGGTCGGTGAGCTCGGCGACCAGGTGCTCGGCCCGGCCGCACGCCAGGTCGGCCGCGGCCCGGTCCTCCACGACGGCCAGCCGCGTCTCGTCGAGGCCCGCGACGTAGCCGACCGCGAACGGCGCGCCCGCCGCGTCGGCCAACGCCGGTCCGCGCCACAGCGCCACCGCCTCCGCCGCCAGCCGGCGCGCGGTGGACGGGTCGCCCGCGGCCAGCGCGGCCCTGGCCTCGCGGGCGAGCCGGTCGAACCGGAGCGCGTCGACGGCGTCGGCGGGCAGGTCGAGCCGGTAGCCGCCGTGCGCGGACCGCAGCACGTCGGAGGGCAGGGCACGGCGCAGCCGGGACACCAGCGACCGGACCGCGGCCACCTCGTCGGCCGGGCGGTCGTCCGGCCACAGCGCGTCGGCGAGTTCCTCGGTGGTGACGACCCGGCCGGCGGCCACCGCCAGCCGGACCAGCAGCGCGCGCACCCTGGCGCCGCCGACCTCGATCGCCGTGCCGTCCGCCGTGACCTCCAGCGGCCCCAACACCCCCACCCGCATGCGATCACTGTGCCACGGCGGCCGGCGCGCGGCGCCGCACCCCACGGCCATTCCCGGCCGCCGGACGCGCGTCGGCACGGCCGGAAATCCGAGCGGTCCTCCCGTAGGGCGGGTCGATCTCGCCCAAGACCGGTCGCACGGGGTTCACTACGACAAAAAACTTGCACGGTTTTCCGCAATAGTGCGGATAACACTCGGACATCCGACCATTCGTACCGTAACAATGTCAGGGATGCGCTAACGAATGCCCGGAGCAACCGATATCGCCGCTATGGACGAGGATTCCACTCCGGCGGCACGAGTCCCCGCGGCCGAACGCCGGAACACGGCGTCCGAACGCAGGAACCGCGCCACCGCGGACCGAGCAACCACCTGGGGTGCCGGATGAACAGCCGAATGGTCGAACTCGAAGCAGTACTGGCCCGGTCCGCGCCGGACCGGCAGGCGGCCCGCCGCCTCGCGGTGGACCTGGCGCGGTCGCTGGACGCGCTCAGCGCGCGCCGCGACGTGGACCGCCTGCTGCGCTGCGCCGCCGCCCTGACCCGGATCGGCTCCGCCGACGCCGCGGACGCGTTGCTGATCGCCATGCTGGCGCTGGTCGACCCGACCGGGCCGGAGGCGTCACGGGTGCGCGACCTGCAGGCGCTGGCGTCGGTGGCCCGCGGTCGGCGCGAGCCGGGCACGACCGCGCCGCGCCAGGTGCGCCGCAGGCCCCCGACGACGGCGTTCGGCCGCGGCGCGCCGCTGCGCCAGGTGGTCGGCGACTTCCTCGACCCGCTGCCGGTGGCCGACCCGGTCCCGGTGGGGTCGGTGGCGGTGGCCGTGGAGCGGGCGAAACCGAGCGAGACGGGCGCGCTGGAGCTGGCGTTACAGCGCAACGCGGCGGTGCTCGGGTCGAACCACCCGCAGACGTGCGTGCTGCGGCTGAACCTGATGTGCGCGCGGTTCCGGATCGCCCGCGACCACGGTGACGCCGAGGAGGTCGCCGAGTCGTTGACGGATCTGCGCGACGCGACCGACCGGGCGCTGAACGCGCTGGGCGCGCACCACCCGCGGGCGCTGGTGGCGCAGGCGAACCTGGCGTCGGCGGAGTTCGAGCTGGCCAGGGTGCGGCGGTCGGCCGAACGGGCCCGGCTCGCCCTGCCCAGCCTGCGGTCGGCCGCGGACCGCACCGCCACCCGGCTCGGCGCCGACCACCCGCACTCGGTGATCGCGACGTCGAACCTGGCCTCGGCCGAGCTGGAGCTCGCCCACCTCGACGGCACCCGCGGCCAGTCGCAGCGGCTGCTGGACGTGGTGCGCGACGCGTCGATGCGGGCGGTGTCGGCGCTGGGCGCGGACCACCCGGCCGTGCGGGCGCTGGACGAGCAGCGGCGGGCGTGCGAGGCGTTGCTGTCCGGGGTGGGGCCCGATCCGTCGTTCGAGCGGGGGTACGCCTCGTTCGCGGACGCGGGCCGGTCGCTGGCCACCGCGAAGCCGAGCACGCCCGCGGCGCGGCAGCACGTGGCGACGCCGGAGTGGCCGCCGGGCACGTTGCTGGCGCGGCTGCGGGAGAGCAGCCGCCAGGAGCTGATGTCGCTGGGCACCACGGTCCGCTACGCCGCCGACCGGGAGCTCATCGTCCAGGACGCCACCGACACGCACGTGTTCCTGCTGCTCGAAGGCGTGGTGAAGGTGCTGGTCAACGACGCGAGCGGGGACACCGCGGTGCTCACCGTGCGGGTCGCGGGCGACCTGGTGGGCGAGCTGGCCGCCCTGGACCACAAGCCGCGGTCGGCGACCGTCGTGACGTGCGGTGACGTGTCGGCGAAGCTGATCACGAGCGCCGAGCTGCACGGGTTCCTGCACCGCCGCAACGACGGGTTCGTCGAGCTGATCGGCGTCATCGACGACCAGCTGCGGTGGGCCAACCGGCGGCGGCGCGACTTCCTGTCGCACACCGCCGCCGAGCGGGTGGCCCGCGTGCTGGCCGAGCTGGTCGGCGCGCACGGCCGCCAGGAGGTCGGCGGGTGGGTGCTCGGCATCCCGTTGACCAAGGTGGAGCTGGCCTCGATCGCCGGGATGAAGCCGCGCACGGCCGAGAAGGCGTTCGCCGACCTGCGCAAGGCCGGTGTGGTGGTCAGCCACCTGCGGCGCGACGTGGTCGTGCCCGACCTGGAAGGGCTGCGGCGGTTCGCGCGGTTGTGAGCGGCGCTTACGCGGTGAACCAGCCGTCGATCAAGGGGTTGCGGAAGGTGCGGGTGGGGTCGAGCTCGTCGCGCAGCCGCGCGAACCGCGCCCACTGCGGGTACCGCTCGCCGGGGTCGGCCAGCTCGAACAGCTTGCCCCAGTGCGGGCGGGGGCGCCACGGGCTCAGCGCCGCCTCGATCTTGCGGAGCACGGCGCGCACGGCCGCGTCGTCCGGGTGCCAGGTGAAGTGGAACGCCACGCTCGGCCGGTCGTGCACCGGGCTGAGCCACTGGGTGTCGGCGGCGATCGTGCGGACCTCGGAGGTCAGCAGCACGGGCGCGATCTCGGCGGACAGGTCGTTGAGCGCCCGCAGCGCGTCGGCCGCGTGCTCGCGGGCCACGAAGTACTCCGACTGCAGCTCGCGGCCGACGCTCGGGGTGAAGTCGGCGCGGAAGTGCGGCAGCCGTTCGTGCCACGGGCCGGGGACGCCGAGCTGGGTCGTGCAGTGCAGGGCGGGCTGGCCGGGCACCGGGTGCACCGGCTCGGTGGCGGGCGTCGCGCCCGTCCAGGTCAGGTCGTGCCTGGTGTCGGTCGTGCGGTGCTTGGCGAACACGTGGGCCACGCCCTGCCACGTGGTGAAGGCGCTGACGCTGTAGGCGCTGCCGAACACGGCGTCCACGTTCTCGACCAGGGCGTCGAACGGCATGTCCCGGTACACCCGCTGCTCGACGTCGAAGGTCGGCACGACGTCCAGCTCGACGGCCACCACGACGCCGAGCGAGCCGAACGCCACCACGGCGCCGTCGAAACCGGCGTCTCCCCTGGTCAGGGTGTGGATGGTGCCGTCGGCCGCGACGAGGTCGAGCGAGCGGACCAGGCCGGCGAGCGAGGGGATGTCGTTGCCCGAGCCGTGGGTGGCGGTGGCGCACGCGCCGATGATCGTGATGTGCGGCAACGACGGCATGGCGGGCAGGGCGAGGCCGGCGGCGTGCAGCCGTTCGGCGAGGCGGGCCAACCGCGTGCCGGCGCCCACCCGCACCGCCCCGTCGCCGACCTCGAACACCTCGGGCATCCGGTCGAGGCTGATCAGCGTGCCGTCGGTGTCGGCGATCGTGCTGAACGAGTGCCCCGCGCCGACCACGCGTGCCGCCCCGGCCGACCTGACCACGTCCTGGATTTCGTCGACGGACGTGGGGTGCGCGGTGCGCGCGGCGGAGAAGGTGAAGTTGCCTGCCCAGTTGGTGCTCACCGGGCAGATTCTGCCCCATCGCCACCGGGACGCCGCCGGTCGACCAACTCCACCTCGCCCGACTCCCTCCGCCCGCAGCCACCGCCCGCGATCACCGCCCACCGTCCCGATTACCGGGCGGGGCGGAACGGAATCCGGGTGCTCGCCGTCCCACGCGGGGAGGTGCCGAGATGCTGCGCTACCTGACGGTCGTGGGTGCGTTGTGCGCCGCGTGGGCGCCGTTCCGGTCGGGCGGGGTGCCCCGGCCGGAGGCGGACGTGACGGTGATCGGGTTGGCGGTGGGCGTCGTGCTCGCGGCCGCGTTGGCGGTGGGCGGCGGACGGTCGGCCCGGGTGTTCGCGGCGGTGGCGGGTGCCGGGTCGGCGGGCGCGGTGTGGTGGCTCCTGGTGTCGGATCTGCTGATCGGCTTGACCGGCGACGACCTGCCGGTGTTGGCGGTGGGTTCGCTCGCGGTGGCGGTCGGCGCGATCGGGTTGGCAGGACAGCGCCCGCAGCCGGTCGACGGCCCGGTGAACCAGCCGGCGCCGGTCGGCTCAGGGCAACCTGCCCCGCCGATCCGGAGTTCAGCGGAACACCAAGCGCCGGTCGCGGATGCCGCAGAGCACCCAGCCGGATCAGCCGGAACCAGGCCAGGACCGCAGGCCCAGCCGGCCGAAGACGATGCAGCGCAATCGACCGAGGGTGAACCGGCGGCGTCCGGCGATCACGTGACCCGGCAGGCCCGGTCCGGTGGGTGGCGGGTTCGGCCCGTCGGGGTGCTCGCGGTGGTTGTCGTCGTGGTGGCGGCGTTCCTGGCGCCGGTGGGGGCGCAGGCGGTGATCGTTCGGTCCGAGACGCGGGATGCTCGGGGGTTTCCGGCCGAGCCCTTGGTGGAGCAGCCCGGTGGGCGGCAGTGGGCTTGGCAGCCGCCCGCCGACGTGGTCGAGGTCGTGCCGGTCCTGCACGGGGTCGCCGTGGCCACGCGGGACGGGGCCGTGGTGGCGTTGAACGGCGCCGACGGGCGGGTGGAGTGGCGGTACGCGCGGCCCGGCGCGCCGATCGGCTCGTTGGTGGCGTCGATCGACCGGCGGACCGTCGTGGTGTCCTTCCGGTCCGTGCACGACACGAGGGCGCGGTCGGTGGTGGTGCTGGACGCGGACACCGGCGCACCCCGGTTCGAGATGGTGGTCCGGTCCGTGCTGGTGGAGACCGACCAGGTGATGCCCGGCACGCGGGTGTTGACGGTGCGCGACCAGGAGGTGATCACCGGCTACGACCTCGGCGACGGCGGCTCACGGTGGCACTGGTCGCCGCCCGCCGGTTGCACGTCGTGGTTCGGGCAGGTGGCGTGGGGCCGCACGACCGTCCTGGTGCCGGTGGAGTGCGCGGGCACGTTGGGTGTCACCGCCCTGGACGAGGTGACCGGTCGGGAGCGGTGGCGGCACGAGGTCCGGCGCGGTGACGCGAACGGCGAGCGGCAGGACATCCGGCTGCGGGCCACGCCGGACGGCGCCGTCGTGCTCTTCCAGACGTTCGGCGCGCGGGACACGCCGGACGCGGTGCCGAACGGACTGCTCGACACCGAGACCGGACGGGTGCTGACCCGGCCGGAACGACCGTGGACCGTGCGCGCCGATGCCGGAGTCACGCCCTTGGTGGAGCAAGCGGAAGCCGGTCAGGTCACCGACCTCCTCGCGCTCGACCCGACCACCGGCGCGACCACACCGCTGTCGATCGAGGCCTGTCCCCGGCGCACGGCGGACCTCACCACGCGCACCACCTACGTGCGCGCGTGCGAGGACAACGGCCGTGAGCTGACCGTGGTGACGCAGCCGTTGGACGGCTCGCCGCCCACGTCCACGCCGGTCCGCCTCGACGGCTCGGGCTCGCGTGGCCGCCGGGACGTCCGGCTCGTCTCCGCCCCCGGCGCGATCGTGGTCACCCGCACGACGTTCGGCGGCACGCCCGCCCCTGTGGTCGGCCTGAGGGGCTGACCACCATCACGCGAGCCCACCGCTGATCGCCAGCCGATTGCAGACGCCGACCACCGCCGCGACCCACACGACCGTCAGCGGCACGCCCACCCCGCACGACGGTCGGCGGCACACCCTCCCCGCACGTTCAGCAGCACGCCCGGCCCGATGGACGGTCTGAAGGGCTGACCAACGTCACCCGAGCCGGGCGCTGATCGCCAGCCGGTTGTAGGCGTTGACGACGGTCGCCACCCATACGACTTGCTGTGTTCGCACCTCGCCCACGGCGTGGATGGCCGCGTCGAGGACGGAGTCCGGCACGTGCCCGTCGTGCACCAGGGTCACCGCCTCGGCCAACGCCACCATCGCCCGTTCCGGCTCCGTGAACGCCGGGTCGGTCCGCCACGAGGAGACGTCACGCGTCTCCCCCGCCGCCACGGCCGCGTCGCCGTGCAGCCGGATGCAGTAGGTGCACCCGTTGAGCTGCGAGCACCGCAACCGCAGCAGTTCGACGAACCCGACCGGCAGGTCCACGTCGCCCACGGCCTTGGTCAACGCGCCCAACGCCGCGAACCCCGGCCCGGCGAACGGATCAAGTCTCATCGACACCACCTTTCAAGAGAATCCCGGAACATCCCTCACCCCGGCCGCGTGCCGACCGACCGCCGGCCACGTCAACCCGGAAGGCCCAGCGCCTCGCCCCCCGGCCGTTCGGCACCGTGCCGTTCGGCCGCCAGCCGGGTGACGGTGGCGAGGCAGACCTTCCCCGTCCGGCCCAGCGGCAGTTCCGGCACCACCACCAGGCGTTCGGGCAGCTTGCGGCGGCTCAGGCCGCGGTCGAGCAGGAACGCGGTCAGCTGCCCGAGCGACGGCGCGGGTCGGCCGGGGCGCACGGCCACGCACGCGCACAGCCGCTCACCGAGGTCGGCGTCCGGCACGGGCACGCACGCCACCTCGGCCACCTCGGGGTGCCCGTCCAGCGCCCGTTCCACCTCGGCCGGGCTGATGGTGTACCCGCCGCGGATCACCACCCGCTTCAGCCGGCGCACCACGTGCAGGGTGCCGTCGGCGTCGATGAACCCGGCGTCGCCGGTCCGCACCCAGCCGCCCGGCAGGCGGTGCCGCCGGTCCAGCTCGGGCGCGTCGACGTAGCACAGCGGCGTCATCGGCCCCAGCGCGCAGATCTCGCCGTCCACCAAGCGGATGTCGGTGACCGCCGGGTCGGGCCTGCCCACCCCGTGCTCCGGCGTCGCCGTGTGGCAGTTCACGCCGTCCGACGACCCGTAGATGTTGATCACCGGGCAGCCGAACGCCGACCGCACCGCCGCCGCCGTCCCCGGCGTCAGCACGTCGCCGCTCGACACCACCGCCCGCACCGACGTCGTGTCCACAGTGGACGCCAGCGCCGCCATCCGCCGCAGCATCGTGGGCACGCCGAACACATGCGTCGGCCGGTGCTCCGCCACCACGCGCAACGCCGACGCCGCGTCGAACCGCCGCACGAGCAGCACCGTCCCGCCCAACCGGCACAGCGTGATCGCCGCCCCGAACGACCCGAACGCCGACGCCAACGGCACCAGCACCAGGTCGCGCGGCACCGCCGTGGCGCCGTGCACCGCCCGCACGTAGTTGCCCCGACCACCGGCGAACGCGTTGTGCGAGTAGGCGACCAGCTTCGGCGCGGACTCCGACCCCGACGACACCAGGATCCGCGCCGGAGCCTCCGGGTCGACCGCCACCGGCGACCACGGCGGCGCCTCCCGGACCGGGTCGGAAGCCGCCAGCAGAGCCTCCGACACGTCCGTGATCACCGTGCTCACCACCGGCGAACCCGTGCCCGCCACCGGCGACACCCCGTCGGGCAGGTGCACCGCCACACCGCCGACCGCCGCCACCGCCAGTTCCGCCACCACCCCCTCTCTCCCGTTCGGCACGTCGACACCGATGATGTCGGACGGGCCATAACCACGGAGTAACCTCGCCTGCCACCTCACCGCCCGGTCCAACGACGCGTAGTCCAACGAGCCGGCGGAGTCGATCACCGCCGTCCGCCGGGGGTGCGCGGCCACCCGCTCCCGGAACAACGAGTACAGGTCCCGGTCCGGGCAGTGACCGGCCGCCACCCAGGACCGGCGCAGCGCGGCGGGCACCAGGTCCCGCACCACCACCCCGGTCGACGACGTCCACGTCATCCGAACTCCCAAGCCGACCTCGGCACCACGCACCCGTCCGCCACCAGGGCCCGCGAGAACCGCCGGTCCCGCGCCAACCCCGCCAGGTCCGTGCACACCGGCACGCTCAACGGCGCCGTGCACCGCCGCGTCGCCCGCGCGTTCAGCCGCGAGGCCGCCGACAGCAGCGACGACGCCACCGACTGCCCCGTCCCCGACCGGATCCGCCCCGCGAGGGCGTCCACGACACCGCGGGCGCACACCACGCCGCCGAACACGTCCACGATCGTCATCAACGACGGCGGCACCCCGGCGTGGGCCTGCACCACGAAGTCCGTGCCCAACGGCGGTCGCGGGCCCAGGGCCTCACCCCAGCCGGACGCGTGCGCGTACACGATCCCGGGCCGCACCCTGGCCACGTCCCGGGCCCGCAACGACCAGGCGGCGGCCTTCCCCGGCCCCCAGTTGTGCAGGAACACGTCCGCGCCAGAGGCCAGCTCCAGCAGCTCACGCCGCCCGGCCACGGTCGCGAGGTCCACGGTCACGACCCGTTTGCCGCGGTTCAGCGCGTGGAACCGGGCGGACACGTCACCGGCCATCGGCGGCACCCCGCGCAGCGGGTCCCCGCCCGGCGGCTCGACCCGCACCACGGACGCGCCCAGCTGCCACAGCAGGTGCCCGGCCATCGGCCCCTGCACCCGGCGGCACGACTCCAGCACCACCATCCCCGACAACGGCAACGCGCCCGCGCGCGGCGACCCGACCGGCCCCGCACCCGCGCCCAACGGCCGCACGACGTACGGCGGCACGTCGTCGACCGCCCGGTGCGCGACCCGCACCAACGTCATCCCGGTCGACGCGGCGACCCGTTCCAGCCGCACGATCGGCAGCCGCGCGGTCAGCCCGGTCAGCTCCGGCGGCAACGGGCACGTCGCCGTGGCGAACCGGTGCTGGAAGGGCCGCCACGCCGACGCCACCACTCCCGCGTCGGCGTCCAACGCCGCCCAGAACCGCCGCCACACCTCGGCGTCCAGCGCCTCGACCTCGAACGCCACCCCGTCCGCGGACAGGAACGGCGGCCCGCCGACACCCGCCGGCACCGGGTCCGGCTCGTCGGCGGTGGCCGCCGCCAGGTACTGCGACACCGCCAGCAGCGCCGCCTGCGCGACCGACGTGGACACCGCCTCCAGCGGGACACCGCGCGACCGCGCCACGTCCAGCGCCGACACCCCGATCGCGTCGAGTTCGGCGGCCACGATCGAGGCGTAGTCCAGGCCGAGCGCCGTCGGCCGCCCGAACCGCCTGCCGTGCACGTGCATGATCCCGCACGCCGCCTGCACGTCCAGCTCACCGCCCAGCGGCAGGTCCACCGGCCCGGACCACGGCACCGCCGTCAACGTCGACGTCATGCCGACCGCCCGGGAACGGCGCGGACGACCGCCGTGGGCGGGAACCCCGACGCCCGCCACCGGTGGAGGTCACCGCGCTCGTGGACCGGGGACACCTCGGTGACGTGCGCGTGGCCGAACGCGGAGGTGGTCACGTCCACCGCCCGCTGCCGTGGGTCTCGGCGGTGCCGGCCAGCCGGGTGAGCAGGTCGAGCCTACGCACCTTGCCGGTGCCGGTGCGCGGCACCTCGTCCCAGGCCAGCACGTGCGGGTCGGCCATCGGCGGCAGGTCGGCCACCGCCCGCCGCCACGCCACCGGGTCCAGCGGACCGGACGTCACCAGCACCGGGATCGGCGGCCTGCCGGGCGTGCCGAGCACCACGCACTCGACCACCTCGGGCAGCCGGTCCTCGACCAGGTCCTCCACCCGCAGGCAGCTCAGCCCCGGCACGGCGTCCACCTCGCGGTCCAGCAGCCGCACCGCGCCGCCGCGGGTCAGCACCCCGAGGTCGCCGGTGTTCCACCACGGCCCGGTGTTCTTGGCGTGCCACCGGTCCTGCTCGCCGACGTACCCGGCGCAGCGGGCCGCCGTGCGGGCCAGCACCAGGCCGCTGTGCCCGCGCGGCACGGGCGTGAGCGTCACCGGGTCCACCACCCGCAGCCGGGTCCGGCCGGGCACCGGACGTCCCAGGTCGCGGGCGTCGGGCGAGCGGTCGAGCGCGCGGCGGGTGAGGAAGCGGAACGTCAGCGGACCCGTCTCGGTCTGGCCCCAGCCCTGCATCCACAGTGGACGCCTGCGCCGGGAGGCGTGCAGCATCGCCCGGATCGCCGGCGGGTGCATGGCGTCGTAGGTGCTGACGAACAGCCGCACGTCGCGGAACGGGTTGTCCGGTCGCGCGGCCGGCGGCTGCCACCGCACGTAGGCCGACGGCAGCGCCTCCACGGTCGTCGGCCGGTGCCGGGCCAGCACCGGTGCGGCCGACTCGGGGTCGCTGAGCAGCACGACCTTGCGCGGCGCGAGGCAGAACACACTGGCCGTCCAGCAGAACGTGCGGCCGTGCGCGTAGGAGCTCGCGTTGGCGACCACGTCGTCACGGCGCACGCCGATCACGGGCCAGCGCACCGCCTCGAACCGGGCCAGCCGGTGCACGATCGTGCGGGTCGTGTGCACCACGAGCTTGGGCACACCGGTCGTGCCCGAGGTGTGGTTGATGATCAACGGGTCGTCGTCGTGCCTGCGGCGGGGTGCGGGCACGCGCGCGCCACGCACGTCGTCCAACGTCAACGCGCCCGGCACGGGCGAGCCCAGCGACAGCACCCGCCGCGCCAGTCCGACCGGCGGCACGCGGTCGGTGACCAGCACCGCCGGGTCGAGCCGCTTGAGCAGGATCTCCAGCACGTCGTCGGGGAGGTGGCCGGACAGCAGCGCGGGCACCGCGCCGATCCGCACCGCCGCGCACGCGAGCAGGTCGTAGTCGTAGTGGTTGCGCTTCACCACCGCGACCCGGTCGCCGCGCCGCGCGCCCGCCTCGTACAGCCAGGCGGCGGCCTCGCGGACCAGCCCGGCCAGCTGCGGCACGGTGTAGTCGACCCCCGGCCCGTACCCGGCGGGGAGGATGTCGAACGGCCGGTCCAGGTGCACGGTGGTGTGCGTGCCGCGCGCCGCGACCTCGTCGAACAGCGTGCCCATGTCGTGCGGCTTCATGCGGGTTGCCTCCTCGTGCCGGTCCCCGGGGACGCGGCGTGGACCCGTGCCGCGGCACGGCGGCCGGCTCGCACCGCCGCCTCGCTGCACGGGGTCAGGGTCACCCAGTCGCCCGCGTGGTCCACGACCCCGCCGAGACGGGACGCGAACTCGCCGCGCAGCGCCAGGGCGTGCGGTGTGGCTTCGGGCAGGCCGTGGCGGAACCGGTGGACGACCGACCCGGTCACGGCGGCACGCAGGCCGGGCACGAACCGCTCGGCCTCGGCGGCGAGCGCGGACACCACGTCGTCGTCGGTCGCGTCCAGCAGCGCCGGTGCGACGGCCGGGGCGGCGATCACGGTGACCAGGCCGCGGCCCTCGGGCGCGCGGTCGGGGTGCTTGAGGTGGTCGAACAGCACCACCGACACCGACGTGCTCTCCGACCGCGGCACGGCCAGGAGGTACACCTCCGACTCCAGGCGGCGGTCGAGCATCAGGTGCAGCTTCACCATCGGGGTGAACGTGCAGGCGTCCAGGAACGACCGCTCGTGCTCCGGCGGGTTGACGTAGAGCCGGCGGGCGACGGGCGCGGGCACGGCCAGCACCACCGAGCGGGCCCGCCACTCGGCGCCGTCGCCGGTGATCCGGGCGTACCCCGGGCCGGCCAGGACCTCCCGCACCGGGAACGACGTGGTCACGTCGAGCGGTGCGGCCAGCGCGCGGGCCACCACGTCCATGCCGCCGTCGTAGGTGCGCCACGCCGTGGCGGGGCCGATCGCGCCGAGCAGGGCCAGGAACGGCGCGGCGGCCGAGCGTTCCGGCTGCCACCCGAAGAACCCCGACACCACCGGCTGGCACAGGTACTCCAGCACGTCGGGGTGCTGGGGCGCGCAGAACTCGGCGACGGTGGCCGTGCCCACCCGGGACGCCTCGGGCCGTTCGGTGTCGAGCCCGCTCCTCTTCGCCAGGCCGCGCGTGGCGCGCGCGAAGTCCAGCCGGGCCCGCACGGACAGCCCCGCCCCGGTGACCAGGCCCGACGGGTGCGCCAACCCCCGCCGCACCCGCCCGCCGCGCCACACGCCGAGCTGCCGTCCGATCCTGGGCACGTCGTCGAGGCCCAACCGCCGCAACAGCTCCCACGTGTGCGGGTAGCCGCGGCCGGAGATCTGCTCGGCGCCGGTGTCGACCACGAACCCGGACTCGTGGCGCGTGGCCATCCGGCCGCCGACGTGGTCGGCGGCCTCGAACACCCGCACCTCGCGCCCCGCCCGCGCCAGCTCGTGCGCCGCGGCCAGCCCGGCGATCCCCGCGCCGATCACCGCCACGTCGAGGTCGATCACCGCACCACCAGGTTCACCACGACCAGCGTCACCACGGTGACCCGGTGCACGTCGATGCCGATCCGCCGGGCGCGCAGGATGTCGCCCTCGCCGAACCCGACGCGCAGCTGCCTGGCGCGCAGCAGGATCGTGGGCAGCAGCGCGAGCGGGAACCACCACGGGCCGCCGACCAGCGGCAGGGCCAGGACCAGCAGGAACTCGCACGCCGAGACCGCGCGGACGAAGCGCCGGTTGCCGGCGGGCGAGGTCAGCGCCGCCACCGTGGGCCGGCCGACCCGCCGGTCGCCCGCCACGTCGTTGGTGTTGGAGTAGACGCCGAACAGCAGCGGCCCGAGGCCGAAGATCAGGGCCTGCACGACCACCACGCCGTCGATCCGCCCGGTGACCAGGCCGTACGGCGCGAGCACCAGGGCCCACCCCAGCGCGGCCAGGAAGAACTCCTGGAAGCCGTGGTAGCTCAGCTTCACGCCCCACGAGTACTGCAGGGCGAAGAAGTAGGTGACCGCCACCAGCACGACCGTCCACACCGGACGGTGCGGCGCGAGCGCCAGGGCGCCGAGCCACACCGCCGCGCCGACCGCGGCGGTGATCAGCGCGAACCGCAGCACCTGCGGTTCGGTGAGCGTGCCCGCGACCAGCGGTTTGCGGTCGAGCTTGCGGGCCGGCGCGTCCGGCGCGTAGTTGACGGTGTCGCTGCCGTCGCGGTAGCCGGTGAGGTCGTCCAGCGCGACCATCGCGACGATCACGAACACCTCGCCGACCAGGAACACGCCCATGGTGGTGAGCACGCCGACGTCCAGCCGCAGCGCGGGCGCGAGCAGCGCCCACACCACCAGGACGCCGAGGTAGTAGTCGACGATGTCGAGCTTGGCCAGCTTCACGTACGCGCCCCTGGACCCGGGCGCGATGGCGGTGGTCATTCGAGGTCTCCTCAGCCGTGTGCGCCGGACGCGGCCGCGAACCGGCACACCTCGTCGGCGATGTGTTCCACCTGCGCGTCGGTCAGGTGGGGGTGGATGGGGATGGCCAGTTGGCGTCGTGCGGCGGACGCGGCGGCGGGCCAGTCGCGGCCCGGCTGGGCGTGCCCGGCGAACGCGGGCTGGCGCGGCAGCGGCGCCGGGTAGTAGACGTGCGAGCCGATGCCGTGCGCGGCCAGGTGGTCGCGCAGCGCGTCACGCCGGTCGGCCAGCAGCGAGTAGACGTAGAAGCAGCGCCCGTCCCGTCCCGGCGGAGGGGCGAGCACGCCGCGGCCGGCGAGGTCGGCGAACCGCGAGGTGTAGTACTCGCCGATCCGCGCCCGCCGTGCCAGCCGGTCGGGCAGGGTGGCGAGGCGGCGCAGCTGGAAGGCGGCCATCACCTCGTCGAACCGGCTGTTGTAGCCGATCCGGTGGTGCACGAACCGGTGCACGCCGTCCTGGCCGTGGTTGCGCAGCATCCGGACCTCGCGGGCCAGCGCCGGGTCGCCGGTGACGACCATCCCGCCCTCGCCGGGCATGCCGAACGTCTTGACCTGCACGAACGAGAACACGCCCGCGTCGCCCCAGGTGCCGGCGGCGCGGCCGGCGAGCACACCGCCCTGCCCGACCGCGGAGTCCTCCAGCAGCCGCGCGCCCGCGTCGGTGGCGATCCGCCGCAACGCGGGCATGTCCGCCATCACCGAGAACACGTGCGCGGGCATGATCACCTTGGTGCGCCCGGTGACGAGCTTGTCCACCTCGGCCGGGTCGACGACCATCGTCCACGGGTCGACGTCGGCGTAGACCGGCGTCGCGCCCAGGACCGACGGCGCGGACGCCAGCGGCGCGCACCCGTAGGCGGGCACGATCACCTCGTCGCCCGGACCGACGCCCATCGCGTGCAGCACCAGCGTCAACGCCGCCGTGCCGCTGCCGCACGCCACCGCGTCGGCGACGCCGAGCGAGTCGCGCAGCACCGCCTCGAACTCCGCGGTGCGCGTGCCGAGGATGAACCGCTGGTCCGGCGTGAGGCCGACTTCCTCCACCACCTCCAGCAGCAGGTCGCCGTCGAACAGGTCGGGCGGGAAGAACGGGATCGTCACGCACGCTCCCCGAGGTAGAAGGAGCGGATCGCGGCGCACACCCGGTCGACGTCGCCGAGCGGCAGGTCCGGGTACAGCGGCAGCGCGAGGGTGCGGCGGCAGGCCTCCTCCGCGCGGGGGAAGTCGCCGGGCCGGTGGCCGAGGTGCGCGAAGCACGGTTGCAGGTGCAGCGGCGTCGGGTAGTAGGTCTCCGTGCCGATGCCGTGCCCGGCCAGGTGCGCGGCCAGTTCGTCGCGCCGGTCCACCTCGACCGCGTACACGTAGAAGACGCCGCGCACGCTCCCCCGCCGCGGCAGCACGGACGGCAGCTTCCGCACGCCCGGCACGCCGGCCAGGCCGTCGGCGTACCGGCGCGCCAGCACCGCGCGGCGGCGGATGTCGGCTTCCAGCCGGTCCAGCTTGGCCAGCAGCACGGCGGCCTGGACGTCGTCCATCTTGCTGTTCACCCCGACCGCGCCGGCGCCGGTGGAGATGCCGGGGAAGTTGTCGATCGTGCGGCCGAACCGGCCGTGGTGGCGCAGGGCGCCCGCGGTCTCGGCGACCACCGGGTCGTTGGTGATCACCGCGCCCGCGTCGCCGAGCGCCCCGAGGGTCTTGGTCGGGAAGAACGACAGCACTCCCCCGGCGCCGAACAGGCCCGCGTGCACCCCGTCGTGACGCATGCCGATCGCCTCGGCGCTGTCCTCCACGACGGTGAGGTCCAGCCGGCGGGCCACCTCGGCCAGACCGGTCAGGTCGGCGAGGTGGTGGAACAGGTGCACCGGCATGACGAACCGGGCGCGCGGACCGGCGACGGCGGCGACCGACGCCGGGTCGAGCCCGTAGCCGTCCGGCTCGATGTCGGCGAACACGGGTTCGCCGCCCGCGAGCACCACCGAGGACGCCGACGCGATGAACGAGAACGCGGGCACGACCACCTCGTCGCCGGGACGCAGCCCGCACGCCCTCAACAACAACACCAGCGCGTCCGTGCCGCTGTTCACGCCGACGACGTGCGCGGCCCCGGTGTACGCGGCCAGCGCCCTTTCCAGCTCCAGCACTTTCCGCCCGTGCGAGTACTTGCCGTTACTGATGACTTCCACAATGTGCCGTCGCGTTATCGGCCACAATCCGGAAAATGTCGCCGATTGCGTGAAGAATGGCACGGTCAGCGCACTCACCTCCGCGGTCACCGCTTCCGGGGGTGAGCGTATGGCAGGTCACCGGGCCGGCGGCCGACCACCGGCCAGTTCACTCTTCCTGGTCAACTCGCCCTCGTGGAGTTGACATACCTTCGCGATTGGGACAACGTCGGGGCCATCAATTGCGAGCTGACATCGCTCATTCCCGATGCCTTCGAGACCGGACGAGACAAGACGGGGCTCAATAGTGCGCACACTCGTCGTGGGACTGGGCCGAGCCGGTGCGGAACTGCACCTGCCGGTGCTGGCCAGGGCGCGGACCTCGGTCCGACAGCTGTTCGACGACCGACCCATCGTGGCGTGCGACCCGCGGCGGCTGCCCGCGGAACGACCCGGCCTGGCGATGGTGGGCAGCCTGGCCGAGGCCGCCACCCTGCTGGACCCGGGCGACACGGTGGCGCACGTGTGCACACCGCCGTCCGTGCGCGCCGAGGTGATGACCGAGCTCGCCGAACGCGGGTTCCGCAACCTCGTCGCGGAGAAGCCGCTCGCCGCCGACACCGACGACCTGGCCAGGGTGATCCGGCTGCGCCGCAAGTACGGCCTGCGGATCGCCGTCGTCGAGCCGTGGCTGACCAGCTCGCTGACCTCGCGGCTGATGGAGCTGGTGCGCGGCGGCACGCTCGGCGAGCCGAAGTCGATCTCGATCGTGCAGAACAAGCCGCGCTTCCGCCGGTCGCTGACCAGGCCGAGCCACCTGACCGCGTTCGACGTGGAGCTGCCGCACGGCGTGGCCCTGGCGCTGCGGCTGGCGGGCAGCGCGCGGGTCACGCACGCGGCAGGCTACGACCTGACCGTGGGCGACGTGGTGGTGCCGCGGATGGGCGGCGCCCGGATAGGGCTGCGGCACAACAGCGGCGTGCGCACCGAGATCAGCTCGGACCTCACCTCGCCGGTGCGGGAGCGCCGGATCACGGTGGAGTTCGAGAAGGGCAGCGCGGTCGGCCACTACGCGGTGAGCGACGACGACGACCACGCGCAGCTCACCGTCACGCTCAACGGGCGGCGCGAGCACGAGGTGCTGCGCGACGACTCGCTCACCGAGTGGGTGCTGCGCGCCTACCGGCTGTTCCACGCGGCGGGCGACCAGCACGCGCGGGGGTTCTCGTTCGCCACGGACGTGGTGCAGCTGCTGTCGGTGGCCAAGAACATCTGCGCCGAGCCGGTGATCCCCGCCGCGCGCGGCGAGGTCTCACCCGGCCCGGTGGCCGCGCATGTCCGCTGAGCCGGTGCTGGCGGGCATCGCGGACGAGGCCGCGCCGGACCTGGCGGGCCAGTTGGCGGTGCTCGCCGAGCTGGGCTGGACGCACCTGGAGCTGCGCACCGTGGACGGGCGGGCGGTGGCGGACCTGGACGACGACGAGTTCGCGGTGGTGGCGAAGGAGCTGGCGGCGCGGGGTGTGGGGGTGGTGTGCCTGGCCTCGCGGATCGGCGGGTGGGCGCGGCCGATCAGCACGCCGTTCGAGGACGACCTGGCCGAGCTGGACGTGCTGCTGCGCCGCTGCGCCGCGCTGGGCACCCGGTACGTGCGGATCATGTCCTACCCGAACGCGGGCCTGTCCGAGCGGCGGTGGCGCGACCGGGTGATCACGCGGGTGTCGATGCTGGCCGAGCTCGCCGGGGCGGCGGGGGTCGTGCTGCTGCACGAGAACTGCTCCGGCTGGGCGGGCGCGAGCGCGGCGCGCGCGCTGGACCTGCTCGACGCGGTGGACAACCCCGCGTTGAGGCTGCTGTTCGACACCGGCAACGGCGTCGCGCACGGCTACGACGGGTACGCGATGTTGCGCGAGGTGGTCGCGCACGTCGAGCACGTGCACGTGAAGGACGCGTCGGGTGACCGGTTCGTGCTACCCGGTTCGGGTGACGCGCGGGTGGCCGACTGCGTGGAGTTGTTGCGCGCGAGTGGTTATCGGGGCGCGTGGTCGTTGGAGCCGCACGTGTCGCTGCGCCCGCACGAGTCGGGCGCGCTCGCACCGGACGCGGCGCCCGCGTTCGTGGCGGCCGGTCGGGCGATGGCCGGGCTGGTGCGGTGATCGGACCCTGGGCGGCGAGGGGAGCCGTGCGGTGATCGGCGAGGACCGCGACTTGTTGCTGCGGCTGCTGGCGATGCCGACCGCGGGTCCGCTGGAGACCACCGACGAGGTGTGCCTGTGGGACGCGGTGCACGCGTACTCGGAGGCGGCCGAGTGCTTCGGGATGCGCACCGTGCACCTGGGTCCGGCGCGGGAGGCCGACGTGCTGCGGCACGACGTGCCCTCCGTGGTGCGGGAGGCGATCGCCGAGGACCCGGACTTCCTGGCGCGGCAGCCGAACCTGGTGCTGCGGGTCGGCCAGGCCGAGCCGGTGGTGATGTTCAACGTGCACCTGGACACGGTCGCGCCGTTCGAGCCGGCCGGGTTCGACGGCGTCCGGTTCCACGGCCGCGGCGCGATCGACGCCAAGGGGCCCGCGGTGGCGCTGCTGGCCGGTGTCCGTGCCGCGATGACCGATCCGGCGGTCGGGCGGGACGTGAGCGTGCTGATCCAGGCGGTGTCCGGCGAGGAGGGCGGCGCGATGGGCGTGTTCGGCACCCGTCCGCTGGTCGAGGCCGGGTACCACGGCAGCCTGAACGTGTTCTGCGAGCCGACCGGCCTGCGCTACCTGCCCCGCTCGACGGCCGCGATGACGGCGTGCGTGCAGGTGCGCGGCGAGGACGCGATCGACGACCAGCCGCAGGCGGGGCACAACGCGTCCGTGCTGCTCGGGTTCCTCGCCCAGCACCTGGCGGGCGCGCTGGCCGGGCGGGTGCCGGACGGCCAGGTGTGCGTGGCCGGGCTGCACACGGGCCGGATGCACAACCGCGTGTACGGCGGCGGCGAGCTGCTGCTGAACCTCTCCTACGGCAGCACGGCGTCCGCGCGGGTGCTGGCCGTGGCGCTGGACGCCGCGCTGCGGGAAGGGCTGGCCGAGTTCACCGCCCGCTTCCGCGGCGTGCCGCCGTTCCACCGCACGGCCGTCGACGCGGCCCTGATCACCCGGCTGGTGTGGCGCAAGCGCGGGCTGCCCGCGCTGCCGCCGCAGGACCTGCCGCTGCTGGACGGCATCGTGCCGCGCTGGCCCGCGCACGAGCCCGCGTTCACCTGCGACGCGATCTGGCTGGCCGACGTGCCGGGCGCGCACACCGCCGTCCTCGGCCCCGGAACGCTGGAGGGCAACCAGGCCCACGCGCGCGGCGAGCACGCCGACGTCGCCGACCTCGACCGGTTCGCCGACGTGGTGCGGGACATCGTCGTGAGGTTCGCGCGGAACGCAGGAGCGGCCTAGTGCCCGTTCGCCGGCCGTCGTCCGGTGGCGCGGTCACCGCTCCGCAGTGAGGGCCACGCGAACCCCGTCAACTCCGAACAAGGAACAGGAAGCTGGAACATGACCGTCCTGGTGCCGTATCCGACCCTGCTCGACACCGTCACGGGTGTCTTCCGGGCGCGGGGTGTGCCGCCGGACCGGGCGGCGGTCGCGGCGGAGGCGCTGTGCCACGGCGACCTGACCGGGTCGAGCACGCACGGGCTGGTGAACCTGACCCGGCTGTACCTGCCGCTGTTCGACTCCGGGCGGACGGAACCGGCGGCCGACATGGCGGTGATCGCCGACCTCGGCGCGTCCGTGCTGGCCGACGCGCGTCGGGCGCTCGGGTTGTGGTCGGCGTCCCAGGCGGTGGAGCTGGCCTCGGCGCGGGCGGCGCGGTACGGGATCGGGATGGTGACGTTGCGCGGTGCGACGCACATCGGCTGCGCCGGGTACCACGCGGCACGTGCGGCGGCGCACGGCATGGTGGGGCTGATCGCGTCGAACTGCGGTGGGCAGCGCATCGCACCCGCGCCGGACGGCCGGGAGCCGTTGCTGGGCACGAACCCGCTGGCGCTGGCCTGCCCGGCGGGCGACCGGCCGCCGTTCGTGCTGGACATGAGCACGACCGTGGTGCCGACGGGCCGGGTGCGGGCGGCGGCGAGGGCCGGTGAGCCGATCCCGCCGGGGTGGCTGGCGGCGGACGACGGCACGTCGGTGACCGACCCGGCGGCGTTCGACCGGGGTGACGGGCGCCTGCTGTGGCTGGGCGGGACGCCGGAGACGGGCGCGTACAAGGGTTTCGGGCTGGGTCTGCTGGTGGAGGTGCTGGCGGCGCTGGTGCCGGGTGCGGCCATGGGGCCGTTGTCGTCGGTGTCGCGGGATGACGACATCGGCGTGATGGCGCTGGTGTTCGCGCCGTCGGCGCTGCGGCCGGGGTTCTGGGAGGACGCGGCGGCGTTGTTCGGCGCGGTCGCGGGCGCCAAACCGGTCGATCCGCGCAAGCCGGTCAGCTACCCCGGTTGGCACGAGGGCGAGCGCGCCCGGTGGCGGCAGGTGCACGGCGTCCCCCTGCCGGACGAGCTGTACGAGGAGCTGCGCTCGATCGCACCTGCCCTGCGGGCCGCCGGATGACCGGGCCACAGGCGCCGGAGTCGAGCGGTTCGCGGGCGGACGAGCCGGGATCGAGCGGTTCGAGGGCGGCCGAGGGGGCGGCGGGCGGTTCGCAGGAGGGTGAGCCGGGATCAGGCGGTTCGCCGGAGGGTGAGCGGGCGGCGATTCGGGTCGGTGTGGTCGGGTTGGGGGTGATCTCGCGGTTCTACCTGGCCGCGATCGCGGCCTCGCCGCGCTTCGAGCTGGCCGCCGTGTGCGACCTCGACGAGCGGGCGTTGGCGGGTCACCACGTGCCCGCCTACCGGTCCCACCGGGCGATGCTCGACGCGGGCGGGTTGGACGCGGTGGTGGTGACGGCGCCCAACGACGTGCACGCCGCGGTCGCGTCGGACGCCGTCGAGCGTGGCCTGCCGGTGTGCGTGGAGAGACCGCTGGCCACGACGCTGCGTGACGGGTTGGCGGTGGCCGAGGCGGCACGGGCGCGCGGAGTGGCGTTGTTCACCGCCTTCCACCGCCGGTACAACGCGAACGTGCTGGCGTTGCGCGACAAGCTCACGGGCGCCGCCCCGATCGTGGAGCTCACCGTGCGCTACCTGGAGCGGATCGAGGAGCACGTGGGCGAGGACCGCTGGTACCTGGACCCGGCGCGGTCCGGCGGCGGGTGCGTGGCCGACAACGGGCCCAACGCGCTGGACCTGGCACGGCTGTTCCTCGGCGAGCTGACCCTGGAGTCCGCGCGGGTCACCCGGGTGGACGGCATCGACCGGCAGGCGGTGCTGCACGTGCGGGGCTCCGCGCCGGCGGTGGTGGAGTTGGACTGGTCGCACCCCGGCGAGACCAAGGACGTGACCGCGAGGCTCGCCGACGGGACCGTGCTGCGGGCGGACGTGCTCGAGGGCTTCGAGGAGTTCAAGGGCTCGCTGTGGCACGAGTACGAGGCCGTGCTGCGTGACTTCGCGTCGGCCGTGGCGGCGCGGTCGGCGTGGCGCGACGGCGGGTTGGCCGCGCTGGACCTGGTGGACGAAGTGTACCGACGAGAGGGTGAGTGATGCTGGAGGACGGCGAGAAGCGGGCGGTCGGCAGCCGGGTCGTCAAGGTGCTGGCGCACCGCCGCGACGACCGCGGGATGAGCCTGGAGCCGTTCGCGAGCCGCTGCGTGCGCCGGGGCGAGGTACACGAGCTGGTGACCACCGACCACGAGGACACGGCGGCGGGCGCGCGGATCGACCGGGTGGCCTTCCTCGGGTTCGTGGAGATCGTCAACGCGGGCGTGATCGACCGCGGAGACGAGGTGTGGTGCGACGGCGAGCTCGTCGGCGAGGTGCTCGGGTTCGACGCCTGCCACCACCCGAACCACTACAACATCCTCATCACCACCCCCGTGCCGCGCACCGGGCCGGAACTCGGCCTGCGCCCCGAGGTGGACGTCCTGTTCAGCCCGGCGGTCGTCGCGGTCCCCGCGTTCTGACCGACGACGACGGCGCCCCGGGAGATCCTCC